>NZ_RJOG01000012.1:0-58232 GCF_003942965.1 Streptococcus mitis
TATAATTTTTAAAATTAAAAATATAATCTTTCGACTTGAATTTGATTCTGTATTTACGCCCTCAATAGACGGTAAAATAAGAAAATTGTTTATATATTGCCTCCGTAGTGTTATTATACGAAATAAAGGATCTTAGTAAAAGTCGTTACAGCATGTTATACCTATTCTTTGTGGTATAATTGCAAGAGGTTTAATCCGATAATTTATAAAGAGAGAAAGACATTCATGAGAGATTTATTATCTAAAAAAAGTCATAGGCAATTAGAATTATTAGAATTATTATTTGAACATAAACGTTGGTTTCATCGTTCTGAACTAGCAGAGTTATTAAATTGTACAGAACGTGCAGTCAAAGATGATCTATCCCATGTTAAATCTGCTTTTCCTGACTTGATTTTTCATTCTTCTACTAATGGTATACGCATTATTAATACCGATGATAGCGATATTGAAATGGTTTACCATCATTTCTTTAAGCATTCAACTCATTTTTCGATTTTAGAATTTATATTCTTTAATGAAGGTTGTCAAGCTGAGAGTATTTGTAAAGAATTTTATATCAGTTCATCTTCGCTCTATCGTATTATTAGCCAAATCAATAAAGTGATTAAAAGGCAATTTCAATTTGAAATCAGTCTGACCCCTGTTCAAATCATTGGAAATGAGAGAGACATTCGTTACTTTTTTGCACAATATTTTTCAGAAAAATATTATTTCCTAGAATGGCCATTTGAAAATTTTTCATCAGAGCCCCTATCTCAATTGTTAGAATTGGTTTATAAGGAAACAAGCTTTCCAATGAATTTGTCAACGCATAGAATGCTAAAGCTGCTCCTGGTTATTAATCTATATCGAATAAAGTTTGGTCATCTTATGGAAATAGAGAAAGATTCTTTTAACGACCAAAGTTTGGATTTTTTAATGCAGGCAGAAGGAATAGAAGGTGTTGCTCAGAGTTTTGAATCAGAATACAATATCTCTTTAGATGAAGAAGTGGTTTGCCAATTATTTGTGTCTTACTTTCAAAAAATGTTTTTCATAGATGAAAGTCTCTTTATGAAATGTGTAAAAAAGGATAGCTATGTTGAAAAATCTTACCATCTATTGAGTGATTTTATTGATCAGATTTCAGTCAAGTATCAGATTGAGATTGAGAATAAGGATAATCTGATTTGGCATCTGCATAATACCGCACATCTGTATCGTCAAGAGTTGTCCACTGAGTTTATTTTATTTGATCAAAAAGGGAATACAATCAGGAATTTTCAAAATATTTTTCCTAAATTTGTTTCAGATGTAAAAAAAGAGCTTTCTCATTATTTAGAGACTCTTGAAGTTTGTTCTAGTTCAATGATGGTAAATCATCTATCTTATACCTTCATCACNCATACCAAACATTTGGTGCTTAATTTACTACAAAATCAGCCAAAGCTGAAGGTTCTGGTTATGAGTAATTTTGATCAGTATCATGCAAAATCCGTTGCAGAGACACTTTCTTATTATTGCAGCAACAATTTTGAACTTGAAGTTTGGACTGAATTAGAATTATCAAAGGAATCTTTAGAAGAATCGCCTTATGATATCATCATTTCTAATTTTATTATTCCTCCGATTGAAAATAAGAGACTGATCTATTCAAATAATATAAACACGGTCTCACTCATATCTTTGTTAAATGCCATGATGTTTATTCGATTAGATGAGTAACCAAAAATAACAAAAAAACGCTATTTCGCGTTTGAACTGTACCTCAAAAGTTAGACAGAAAAAATCTAATTTTTGGGGTGTTTTTGTTAAGAAAATACCTTCAATCATTTAAGCAAAATGTACATCTAGATTCATAGCCCTCTAAAACTTTTGCTTTTTTTGTAGAAGATACGAAAAAACCTTGATTCCAAGGTTTTTCCTGTTTTATGTAGATGTCTACACATGAAAATTGAAGTATTTTCAAAAGATAATTGGAGTGATTTTATTCATGATAGGAAAAAGAATCTGGACAAAAATGATTGAGAAATAGTTGCTTAAAAAGCGTTTGCATGATACTATATATTGAAAGGAGGTGATAAGATGTTAAAACAAAGAAAATCAATTACCATGAAAGATGTTGCTTTAGAAGCAGGAGTCAGTGTTGGAACTGTTTCACGTGTAATTAATAAAGAAAAAGGTATTAAAGAAGTAACTTTAAGGAAAGTTCAAAGGGCTATAAAAACATTGGACTATATCCCTGATAATTATGCTCGAGGTATGAAAAAGAATAGAACAGAAACTATCGCTTTGATTATTCCGAGCATATGGCATCCATTTTTCTCGGAGTTTGCCTACCATGTTGAGAAAGAGTTATTAAAATATAATTATAAATTATTTATTTGTAACGCTGATAGCGATTCACAAAATGAAATCGAATATATCGAAATGTTGAAACAAAATAAAGTGGATGGAATTATTGGTATTACATATTCTGATATTGACAAATATATTTTATCTGATTTACCGTTTGTAAGTATAGATAGACATTTTTCGGAAAATGTATGCTATGTTACTTCAGCAAATTACAAAGGAGGACAAACTGCAGCAGAGGAACTGGTTAGAAGGGATAATAAGCACCTTGCTTTTATTGGTTCAATTAATATGTATGAGAATGAGACTATACTCAGAAGTAAAGGATTCAGAGAAAAAGCTAAGGAATTAGGAGTAGATGTCTATAATTTTGAAATGAAAGAACCTTTAATAAATCCTGAAGATCAGATAAGAATTTTTTTGCAATCTCATAAAGAAATTGATGGTATATTTACAATAAATGATATGATGGCTCTGAGAGTTATTAGTGTTATGAAAGAACTGGGGAAAATAGCACCTGATGATTACCAGATAATTGGGTTTGATGGTTTAAAAACTTCTGTCGATCAATCTTATCTAGTGTCTACAATAGTTCAAGATATTGGTATGATGGCAAAAGAATCCGTTGCAATGATACTGAAAATGATTAAGCGAGAAGAGATTCTAGAAAAACGAATCGTAATTCCCACATATTTTTGGGGAGATAAAACAACAAAAAAAATTTAAACAGCACTTGACAAAAAATGAAAGCGCTGTTATAATATAAACTATAAATGAAACGTTTCAAAAACAAGTTGAAAAACTTGTTTAAAAATAAATAAAAAATGAAACGTTTCAAAAAGGAGGAAAATATGCGTAAAGGTACAATGTTATCTGTTGTTGCGGGGCTATCGTTAGCTATACTTGCAGGTTGTAGTGGAGGAACTAACTCAAAACAAGCGAGTTCTTCAAATGATATTAAAGTCTGGGTACAATTCTCTGACGAAACCAATGAAGGAAAAGCTTGGCAAAAAGTTGTTGATAACTTTAATCAATCAGGAAAAAGTAAGTACAAGGTTGTAACTGAGTATATTCCTCGTAGTGGTAGTGGTGGAGGATATGAAGACAAGGTTAATGCTGCTATCACGACTAATAGTCTTCCAGATGTTATTACCCTTGATGGACCAAATACGGCAGCTTATGCAAAATCTAAAGTGATTACTCCGCTAGATGATTATCTAAAAGATAATAATATGGATGATGTTTTGGACAGTATTAAACAACAAGGAACTTATGATGGCAAATTCTATGCACTTGGATTCTCTGAATCGAATGTTGGTGTTTATTACAACAAAAAAATGTTCAAAGAGGCCGGAATTGCGGAATCAGAGCTTCCAACGCTAGAAAAGCCATGGACATGGGATGAATTTAATACGATTGCTAAAAAATTGAAAGATCATTATAACAAACCGGCAATTGATTTTCGTATTAATTCAAACGATGAAATGTTACCATATGCTTATATGCCGTTGATTTGGTCAAATAATGGTTCTGTCGTAAACGAAGATGGAACAAAGGCAGAAGGATACTTCAACTCAAAAGAGAGTGTAGAAGCAGTTCAATTCATTCAAAATCTTGTAAAAGAAGGTTACACAACTGTTAGTCCAGTCGAAAAAGGTTTTGAAACAGGAGAGTATCCAATGCTTTTGAGTGGTTCTTGGACGATTGCTGATATGAATACAAACTACAAAGATATTGATTTTGGTATCCTTCCTTACCCAGTATCTAGTAAGACGAAAAAATTAGTATCCCCTTCAGGTAGTTGGCAATTAGCTGTTACGACAAAATCTGATAAAAAAGAGGCAGCATCTGAATTTGTTAAATTTGCTACAAATACAGAATCAAGTGAAATTATTAGCTTGGGGAATTCGGTCCTTCCGATTCGTAAATCTACAATTGAAAATATCAAAGATAAAGTGACCGAACCAATGCGTTTCTTGATGGAACAAAATTCAAAAACAGCTCATGCTCGCCCAGTTGTCGTAGCATATCCTCAGGTTTCTCGAGCTTTTCAACAAGCAATGCAAGATATTAGCTATTATGAAGAAAATCCAAATGTGCAAAAAGTCTTGGATACTCGTACAAAAGAAATGCAAACTGCTATTGATCAGTCACTCAAATAATCTGTAAAAAGGAAGGAGGAAGGAAAATATTTGGAACTACCTTCCCCTTTCTTGTTAATAGCCTAGTTTGATATATATGATTAAAGGAGATGGATATGAGTAAAGAAACTGTTGTGGATACAAAAAGACGTGAAAAAATAAAGGATAACATACTAGGTTATAGTTTTTTAGCTCCAGCTTTAATTTTATTAGGTATCTTTTTAGTAATTCCAGTTGGAATGGTCATTTNTTACGCTTTTACAGATTATTATTTGTTGACACCAGATGAAAGAAAATTTGTTGGACTTGAAAATTTTATTCGATTAATAAAGGATCCGATTTTCTTAAAGAGCTTCTTGAATACGTTGAAATTTGTTGTTTGGATTATTCCAGTTCAATTGGGAGCAGCCTTAGGAATGGCTTTGATTGTTAATAAAAAGCGCAAAGGGAATATGTTTTTTAAAGTGGCTTTTTTTGCTCCAGTTGTCATGTCCTTGGTAGTTATTTCTATTCTTTGGCTTTATCTTTTAAATCCAAATAGTGGCTTATTAAATGCTATTTTAAATAAGGTAGGTATTGCTTCTCAACCTTTCTTGACTAGTCCTAAACAAGCTATGTATGCAATTGTTTTTGTTTCTGCTTGGCAGGGTGCAGGTTATCAGATGCTTTTATTTTTAGGAGGAATGCAGAATATTCCACAAGATGTCTATGAAGCTGCTGAATTAGATGGATTCTCAAAATGGGCTCAGTTTCGTTATATCACGATGCCCCTACTAAAACCAACAGCATTGTTTGTATTGTTAACAACTTTAATTTCTGCTTTTAAGCTGATTGTACAACCAATGGTTATGACGCAAGGTGGGCCATTAAACTCAACAATTACTATGGTGTACTATATTTATCAACAAGGTTTTACTGATCGTCTTGTAGGATATTCTAGCTCAATTGCTTTAGTATTTACAACGTTAATTGGTATGATTAGCTTAGTACAACGTCGCGTTCTGAAGGAGGATGACTAAGATGAGACGATTTAAACCAACAACAATCTTAGAATATATTCTGTTAACTTTATTGGCAGGACTCTTCCTTTTTCCTATGGTTTGGATGGTAGTTTCAGCTATGAAGCCAGAAGCGGATGTTTATAAAAATTTGACTAGTTGGCAAGCCTTCTTACCAAGTTTAAATCCCGCTGATTGGTTTAAACCTTATCAGGAAGTATTTGAGCGCTTTAGTATTTTTACATATCTAGGGAACAGCATTTTTTATGCTGGAACGTTTGCTATTGGTTCTATTATTGTCAATGCACTGGCCGGTTTCGCTTTTGCAAAAGTAAATTTTTCAGGTAAGAAAATTTTATTTGGTTTCTTACTTGCTTTACTTATTATTCCAGTAGAAACTGTGTTAATTCCACAATTTACCATTATCAATTCCTTAGGTTTGGTCAATAATCGTCTTGCAGTTATTATTCCAGGATTGGCGAGTGTATTTAATATTTACTTATTTAGAAATTTCTTTATTGCAATTCCAGAAGAGATTCTTGAGTCTGCAAAGATGGACGGAGCAAGTATCGTTAGAATTTTCTTTAGAATTATGCTTCCAATGTCTAAACCTGCAGTTGCTACAGTTGGTGTTTTATCATTTATTTCAAGCTGGAATGATTATATTTGGCCATTGATGGTTTTGACAGATTCTTCTAAATTTTCAATGCAGGTTGCAATTACAACTATTAATACAACTCAACCAGTTTATATCAATCAGGTAATGGCTGTATTAACTATTTCAACGATTCCGTTGATTTTGGTCTATGTAGTCGCTCAGAAATATATTGTTCAAGGTCTGGGTGGTTCCGGAACTGGAATAAAATAGGATATACTTATGATAAATAAACCATTTACAGTAGAAAAAGCAAATCGTTTTATAGAAGAAAATAAACATCTCGTTAATACTCAATATAAGCCTGAAGAACATTTTTCGGCTGAGATTGGCTGGATCAATGATCCAAATGGATTTGTCTATTTTCGTGGAGAATACCATCTCTTTTATCAATTCTATCCTTATGATAGTGTTTGGGGACCTATGCACTGGGGTCATGCTAAAAGTAAGGACTTGGTGACTTGGGAGCACTTGCCAGTGGCACTTGCTCCTGACCAAGATTATGACCGCAATGGATGTTTCTCAGGTTCTGCCATTGTCAAGGATGATCGCCTCTGGCTCATGTACACTGGACATATCGAAGAAGAAATAGGTGTTCGTCAAGTGCAAAATATGGCATTTTCAGACGACGGGATTCACTTTGAAAAGATTGAACAAAATCCAGTTGCAACTGGAGCAGACTTGCCAGATGAGTTGATTGTTGCTGATTTCCGTGATCCAAAACTCTTTGAAAAAGATGGGCGCTATTACTCCGTAGTAGCTGCCAAACACAAGGATAATGTAGGCTGTATCGTTCTACTAGGGTCCGATAACCTAGTAGAATGGCAGTTCGAATCCATCTTTTTAAAAGGGGTAGAACACCAAGGCTTTATGTGGGAATGCCCAGATTACTTTGAGTTAGATGGGAAGGATTGCCTTATTATGTCCCCCATGCGTTATCAGCGTGAGGGAGACTCATATCATAACATCAACTCATCGGTTTTGTTCACGGGTAAGGTAGATTGGGGAGAAAAACGTTTTATCTCAGAATCAGTTCAAGAAATTGATCATGGTCAAGACTTCTATGCGCCTCAAACATTGTTGGACGATCAAAATCGTCGTATCCTGATTGCTTGGATGCAGACATGGGGGCGTACCCTTCCAACCCATGACCAAGAACACAAATGGGCATGTGCCATGACTTTACCTAGAATTCTAAGATTGGAAGATGGCAAACTAAGACAATTCCCTGTTAAAAAAGGCCAATATCAAATCCAAATAGATAAAGATTGTCATTACCACTTAGGAAATGATACAGATTATCTTGAATTTGGTTATGACAGTAATGCGCAGCAAGTTTACATTGATCGTAGCCATCTTGTTCAAAAAATTCTAGGTGAAGAAGAACAGGACACTAGTCGACGGTATGTAGATATTGAAGCTAAAGAATTGGAAGTTGTTCTAGATAAAAATTCCATCGAGATTTTTGTCAATCAAGGTGAAGCAAGCTTGACGGCAACCTATTACTTAACAGTGCCAGCTGAGCTATCACGAATCGATTAAAAATTAAGTTATTTCTCCTAAAGAAAAATCTCTTTCTATAAATGTTGAAAGAGATTTTTTTGTTTGATTAGATAGTAGAGAAGGCGAAAAGATGCTTTTATACTTGAGGAGGAAGCCGTTTGAGACAAGAAAAAAAGCCTTGATGTTAAGGCTTTTCCTGTTGTATTTAGATGCCCCCTACAGGGATCGAACCTGTGACCCACGGATTAAGAGTCCGCTGCTCTGCCAGCTGAGCTAAGGAGGCAAAGAAAAAAGCTGTATTGGTGCCGAAACTTCACGGTTTGTATTGAACCCGCGCAATTAAGCAGGTGGGCAACTCGCTCTAACTGAAGCTGTTTCCGTGTGAGACGGCCTACATGCTGTTAGAAGACTTTTGTTTCCCTAATAATACAAAAAATAGTCGGTCAACACTTAAGTGTGAAGTCGTACACCACAGCGTTTCTATGTTTATATGATACCACTTTTTCAAAAAAAATCAAGAGGAAAGTGCAATTTTTTGAAAAGGATTTCAGATTTTTCGCAAACGGTCGATAGCTACCTTTCTTTGAGCCAAAGCCCGTTCATATTTACCAGTATCTTCTGCTTGGAAATAGTGATGATTGCGAATTTTTTCTGGCAGATAGTCTTGCTTGACCCAATTTCCAGGATAGTTGTGTGGATAGAGATAATCTTGGGCATTCCCCAGTTCCTTGCTTCCGCTGTAGTGCCCATCACGCAGGTGTCGCGGAATAGGCAAGTGTCCTGATGTTTTGAGGTCAGCAAGTGCCTTATCCATAGCTACATAGGCTGAGTTGGATTTCGGAGAAAGGGCTAAATCAATCACGACATTGGCAATGAGAATGCGGGCTTCTGGGAACCCAATCTTCTGGGCAGCATCCAGAGCAGTCACGGTGTGAATCTGGGCTTCAGGATTGGCCAAACCGATATCTTCATAAGCGATAACAGTCAAACGACGAGCGAGACTTGGCAAATCACCAGCCTCAATCAAGCGGGCAGCATAGTGAAGACTAGCATCCACATCTGAGCCACGGATAGACTTTTGCAGGGCTGAGAGAACATCATAGTGGCCATCTCCGTCCTTATCCATGGTAATGTAGCTCCGCTGCAGGCTATTTTCCATGATGTCTAGGGTGATATGGCGAATGCCCTTGTCATTCTCAGGGGTAGAAAGAACTGCCAAATCCAGTGAGTTGAAGGCAGAGCGAAGGTCTCCGTTTGTAGAGGTAGCAATGAAATCCAGCGCATCCTCATCTAGTTCTACTGGAAAATCAAAACCACGCTCAGGGTTACTTAGAGCTATCTGCAGGGCCTCTTTGACGTCTTGGTTAGACAGAGGTTCCAACTCAAAAATTTGAACACGGCTACGAATGGCAGGAGTGACAGAGAAGAAAGGATTTTCAGTTGTAGCGCCAATCATGATGACCAGACCATTTTCCAAGAGAGGCAAGAGGAAGTCTTGCTTGGTTTTATCTAGTCTATGAATCTCGTCTAGTAATAGGACGAGACCACCAGAGAATTTAGCCTCTTCCGCAATTTCTTGCAATCGCTTTTTACTATCAACTGTCGCATTGAAAGTTCGAAAGGCATACTTAGTCGTCCCTGCGATGGCAGAGGCAATACTGGTCTTGCCGATTCCCGGAGGACCATAGAGAATCATGGAGGACAGGCGGTTGGCTTCTACCATGCGGCGGATGATTTTTCCTTGTCCGACCAGATGTTCCTGACCGATGACCTGGTCGATGGTTTTAGGGCGCATGCGAAGCGCGAGATTGTCTGGCATAGCAGTCCTTTCTAACGTGGATTTTCTGATACATATGTGGTAAGATGGTAGTATCTATTTTAGCATATTTCCGAGCAATCGGGGCGATTTAAGAGTCGCATAGAAAGAGGATGAAATGGCAACATACGGATTTTTAGATGTTTTAGAGGAAGAGTTGGAGAAGAATTTTCCCTTTGACTTTGAGATTAGTTGGGACAAGCGCAACCACGCGGTTGAAGTGAGTTTTCTATTGGAAGCGCAAAATGCTGCAGGTGTGGAGATGGTGGATGAAGATGGAGAGGTTTCATCGGATGATATTCTCTTTGAAGAAGCAGTGCTTTTTTACAATCCTGCCAAATCAACAGTCAATGCAGAAGACTATTTGACGGTCATTCCTTACCTACCTAAAAAAGGATTTTCCCGCGAATTTTTAGCTTATTTTGCGCTATTCCTCAAAGATACTGCCGAGGTTGGACTAGATGCCCTTATGGACTTTTTGGAAGACCCAGAAGCAGAAGAATTTGTCATGGAATGGAACCAAGAAGTCTTTGAAGAAGGAAAAGTAGGCTTGGAAGAGGGAGAGTTTTATCCTTATCCGAGATACTAGGAGTTTGACATGGAAATAGAGATTTCTGATTTCACAGGCTGTAAGATTGCTTTGTTTTGTGGGGATAAGCTTCTGACTATCTTACGCGATGATAAGGCAAGCATTCCCTGGCCTAATATGTGGGAACTGCCCGGTGGGGGACGCGAGGGGGACGAAAGCCCATTTGAATGTGCGGCGCGTGAAGTTTATGAGGAACTAGGCATTCACTTGACCGAAGATTGCCTGCTCTGGAGCAAGGTCTATCCCAGCATGCTCTATGAAGGAAGACAGTCAGTATTTATGGTCGGTCAGTTAAGTCAGGATCAGTTTGACAGTATCACCTTTGGGGATGAAGGACAGGCCTATCAGCTTATGAATGTCGAGGAATTTCTTAGCTCCAGTCAAGTTGTGCCTCAGTTGCAAGAGAGATTAAAAGATTATTTAAAAGTAAGTGATTAGAAAGGATGGTTCGGTTAAATTTCTAAACTGAACCCGCCCTAAACACTGTGCCAAAAAGATAAACTTCTCTTAGACACAAGTGTCTTCAGAGAATTTCCTATTTTGGCTTTGTGTTTTACGGGCTTGGTATCTTAAATATGGAAACATGGCAAGAGTTAAAAGTTACAGTTAAGCGTGAGGGGGAGGAATTGGTTTCCAATCTCTTGATTGAGCTGGGGGCGCAAGGTGTTGCGATTGAAGATAGTATGGACTATGTGGGAAATGTTGACCGCTTCGGCGAGATTTTCCCAGAGGTCGAGCAGCAAGAAGAAATCGTTGTGACCGCCTACTATCCTGATACGGTTGATGTGGCAGTGGTTGAGGCAGACTTGCAGGCTCGCCTAGCAGAATTGACAGATTTTATGGACTTGGGAGAGGTAAAAATGGGTACGACTGCCTTGGCTGAGGAAGACTGGGCAGACAACTGGAAGAAATACTATGAGCCAGCTCGTATTACTCATGATTTGACCATCGTGCCGTCTTGGACAGACTATGATGCGACTACTGGCGAAAAGATTATCAAGCTAGATCCAGGCATGGCCTTTGGGACTGGGACACATCCAACCACTAAGATGAGCCTTTTTGCTTTGGAGCAGGTTCTTCGTGGTGGGGAAACGGTGCTAGATGTGGGGACTGGTTCAGGGGTTCTCTCTATTGCCAGCTCGCTACTCGGTGCTAGAGAAATTTTTGCCTATGATCTGGATGATGTGGCGGTTCGTGTCGCTCAGGAAAATATTGAGCTCAATCCTGGTATGGAAAACATCCATGTAGCAGCAGGAGACTTGCTTAAGGGTGTTGAGATTGAGGCAGATGTCATCGTGGCTAATATCTTGGCGGATATCCTCATTCATCTGACCGAGGATGCTTATCGTTTGATTAAGGACGAAGGCTACCTCATCATGAGTGGGATTATCAAGGACAAGTGGGACATGGTACGCCAGTCGGCTGAGTCAGCTGGATTTTTCCTTGAAACCCACATGATTCAAGGGGAATGGAATGCCTGTGTCTTTAGGAAGACCAAGGATATTTCTGGTGTGATTGGAGGCTAGGATGCAACAGTATTTTGTCAAAGGCAGTGCAGTCTCTCCTGTCACTATTGAGGATAAGGAAACCAGTAAGCATATGTTTCAGGTTATGCGCTTGAAAGAAGATGATGAAGTGACCTTGGTCTTTGATGATGGAATTAAATGTTTGGCGCGCGTGCTGGATGTGGAAACTCGTCAGTTTGAGTTGGTCCAAGAATTAGCTGATAATGTGGAACTGCCTGTCCAAGTAACCATCGCATCTGGCTTTCCCAAGGGAGACAAGCTGGAGTTCATCACGCAAAAAGTGACCGAACTGGGTGCCAGCCAAATCTGGGCCTTTCCTGCCGATTGGTCCGTTGCCAAGTGGGATGGCAAGAAATTGGGTAAAAAGGTTGAGAAACTAGAAAAAATTGCCCTTGGAGCAGCAGAGCAAAGCAAGCGTAATATCGTTCCAAGTATTCAGCTTTTCGAGAAAAAATCAGACTTTCTAGCTCAACTGGACCAGTTTGCCTCTATCATAGTAGCCTATGAAGAGTCGGCTAAAGAAGGAGAAGCCGCTGCGCTTCTACAAGCAGTCTCTGGTCTTGAAACAGGAGCTAAACTGCTCTTTATCTTTGGTCCAGAAGGTGGTCTGTCACCTGCAGAAATCGAAAGTTTTGAAGCTAAGGGAGCAGTCTTGGCAGGTCTTGGTCCTCGTATTTTGCGAGCAGAAACAGCACCACTTTACGCCTTATCAGCCCTTAGTGTTTTATTAGAATTAGAGAAATAAGAGGAAGAAAATGGAACAAAAACACCGTTCAGAATTTCCAGAGAAGGAACTCTGGGATTTAACAGCCCTATACCAAGACCGTGAGGATTTCTTGCGTGCAATCGAGAAAGCTCGCGAAGACATCAATCAATTTAGCCGTGACTATAAGGGTAATCTTTATACTTTTGAGGATTTTGAAAAGGCCTTTGCGGAATTGGAGCAAATCTATATTCAGATGAGCCATATTGGTAACTATGGCTTTATGCCTCAGACGACAGATTATAGCAATGACGAATTTGCCAACATTGCCCAAGCTGGGATGGAATTTGAAACAGACGCCAGCGTAGCTCTGACCTTCTTTGACGATGCCTTGGTGGCAGCAGATGAGGAAGTCTTGGACCGTTTGGGTAAATTGCCTCATTTAACAGCCGCCATTCGTCAGGCCAAAATCAAAAAAGCCCACTATTTAGGGGCTGATGTGGAGAAGGCCTTGACCAATCTCGGTGAAGTTTTCTACAGTCCGCAGGATATCTATACGAAAATGCGAGCTGGGGACTTTGAAATGGCTGACTTTGAAGCCCATGGCAAGACCTACAAAAACAGCTTTGTGACTTATGAAAATTTCTACCAAAATCATGAGGATGCTGAGGTTCGTGAGAAATCTTTCCGTTCCTTCTCAGAAGGTCTTCGTAAGCACCAAAATACGGCTGCTGCAGCCTATCTAGCTCAAGTCAAGTCTGAAAAACTCTTGGCTGATATGAAGGGATATGACTCTGTCTTTGATTATCTCCTAGCTGAGCAAGAAGTGGACCGTGCCATGTTTGACCACCAAATTGATCTGATTATGAAAGATTTTGCCCCAGTTGCACAGAGATACCTCAAGCATGTTGCCAAGGTAAATGGTCTTGAAAAGATGACCTTTGCAGACTGGAAATTGGACTTGGACAGCGCCCTTAATCCTCAAGTGACTATTGACGATGCCTATGATTTGGTCATGAAGTCGGTAGAACCTTTGGGGCAGGAATATTGTCAGGAAGTTGCTCGCTATCAAGAAGAGCGCTGGGTGGACTTCGCTGCCAATAGTGGCAAGGATTCCGGAGGTTATGCGGCGGATCCATATCGCGTGCACCCTTATGTCCTCATGAGCTGGACAGGTCGTTTGAGCGATGTCTATACCTTGATTCATGAAATCGGACATTCTGGTCAATTCATCTTTTCAGACAATCACCAAAGCTACTTCAATGCTCACATGTCGACCTACTATGTCGAAGCACCGTCAACTTTCAATGAATTGCTCCTCAGTGACTACTTGGAGCACCAGTCTGACGACCCACGTCAAAAACGCTTCGCTCTGGCTCACCGCTTGACAGACACCTACTTCCATAACTTTATCACTCACCTTTTGGAAGCAGCCTTCCAGCGTAAGGTGTATACATTGATTGAAGAAGGGGAGACCTTTGGAGCAAGCAAACTCAACAGTATTATGAAGGAAGTCTTGACGGATTTCTGGGGAGATGCCATTGAAATTGACGATGATGCAGCTTTGACTTGGATGCGCCAAGCTCACTACTACATGGGCTTGTATAGCTATACCTACTCAGCAGGACTAGTTATCTCGACAGCTGGTTACCTCCATCTTAAAAACTCTGAGAATGGAGCTGAAGACTGGCTCAATCTCCTCAAATCAGGTGGTAGCAAGACACCACTTGAGTCAGCCATGATTATCGGAGCAGATATTTCAACAGACAAACCACTCCGTGATACCATCCAATTCTTGTCTGACACAGTTGATCAGATTATCGCCTATAGTGCCCAGTTGGGAGAGTAAATTAAAAGAGTCTGGGACAAAAGTCTAACCTTAAATAAAAAAAGCGAACAAAACGAGTTATCTGATACTCAGAATTCTGTCTTGTTCGCTTTTTTTCTAATCTATCGATTTTAAAAATTTATAATAAAGAATTCCTAAAATCAAAATTTTTTGTTCTGGCCTCTTAAATTATCCCCAAAAGCTATCTTCTTCAGCTTGATCTGAAGAGAAGAGCCAAACTTCTTTGATTTTTCCGTCTTCAATACGGAAGAGGTCAATCCCGTTCATATTGAGTTCAGTACCATCAGCCCGTGTTCCAAGAAAAGTAACATTAGCTGCGATTAAATCCTTATTGTCAGAAACCCAATTTGTTACCACCTTAAAGGTTCCGTTAGTTTTCTCAGCAAATGTAGCCAGGTGAGTTCCTAGCTTGTCCTTACCAACAACTGTACCAGATATACTATGAGTACCAGGTTGATGCCAGATAATATCGTCTGCCATCGTTTCAAAGACACCAGGAAAGTCACCAGCAATTAAAGCTTGGTTATAAGCGTTGAAAATTTCTAAGTTTGTTGACATATCTATTCTCCATTTCTTTTTTATGATATAATTGTAACAGTTACAAACAAAAAAACAAGTAGACACTTTTTTGATAGCTAGTATCAAAAACAGTACTATTATTGATACTAAAAGATAAATTTTTTTAAAAAAAATAGAAAGAAGATATTTTATGACAAATAAAGTGAGTGAGTATGGTATTTGTCCATTTGCGACAACGCAGAGGGTTTTAACGGGGAAATGGGCACTGGTAATCATTTATCAGTTGAGTACGGGTACCAAACGATTTAAAGAATTGCAGAGATTATTGCCTGGGATTACTCAAACTATTTTGACCCGTCATCTCCGTCAATTAGAAAAGGATAAGATTGTTCAACGAAAGGTCTATGCCGAAGTTCCACCACGAGTTGAGTACAGCTTAACTGAAATGGGGCAGGAATTCAGAGTTGTATTAGATGCTGTCGAGAAATGGGGTCTAGATTATATCAAGTTGCTAAATGCTAGTGAGATAAGCAACTGATAAGTCCTATAGAGGAAATGTATTTTCTGTTTAATTCCTTAATTAAAAGATAGTGAGGCAAACCAGTATTTTTCCAAACAATTTTCTTGAAACACTTTCCCTCTTTTGATAGACTAGTATCTAGTTTTTGAAAAAAATGAAAAAATTTGTTGCTGAGTTAATCGGTACGTTCATGCTTGTGTTCGTTGGGACAGGAGTTGTTGTTTTTGGAAATGGTCTTGATGGTCTTGGACACCTTGGAATTGCTTTTGCCTTTGGTCTGGCAATCGTAGTTGCAGCCTACTCAATCGGAACTGTTTCAGGTGCTCACTTGAACCCAGCTGTTTCGATCGCTATGTTTGTAAACAAACGTTTGTCATCTTCAGAGCTTGTCAACTACATCCTTGGTCAGGTTGTTGGAGCTTTCCTTGCGTCAGCTGCGGTATTCTTCCTCTTGGCTAACTCAGGCATGTCAACTGCTAGTCTTGGTGAAAATGCCTTGGCAAACGGTGTCACTGTCTTTGGTGGTTTCTTATTTGAAGTCATCGCAACTTTCTTGTTTGTCTTGGTTATCATGACTGTGACATCAGCAAGCAAGGGAAATGGCGCGATTGCTGGTTTGGTAATTGGTTTGTCCTTGATGGCGATGATTCTTGTTGGATTGAATATCACTGGGCTTTCAGTAAATCCAGCCCGTAGCTTGGCACCAGCTGTCTTGGTAGGTGGCGCAGCTCTTCAACAAGTTTGGATTTTCATCCTTGCGCCAATCGTTGGTGGTGTTCTTGCAGCCCTCGTTGCGAAAAACTTCCTTGGGACAGAAGAATAATTGAAATTCAAAAAGCCTTGCTCCTCATTTTGAGGAACAGGGCTTTTTCGTATGAGTTTAACGGTTATCAATTTTCTCTGGATAAAGGTCGTGTTGGAAGAGGCGTTGTTCTGCCAAGCCTTCATACTTAGTTCCAGGCTTACCGTAGTTGTAGTAGGGGTCAATTGAGATGCCACCGCGAGGAGTGAATTTTCCCCAGACTTCTAAATAGCGAGGGTCTAGCAAGTTGACCAAGTCTTTCCCGATGGTGTTGATACAGTTTTCGTGGAAATCTCCATGATTTCGGTAGCTAAAGAGGTAGAGTTTGAGGGATTTTGACTCCACACAGAGCTTGTCAGGGATGTAGGAAATATAGATAGTCGCAAAGTCTGGCTGAGCAGTGATTGGGCAAAGTGAGGTAAATTCAGGACAGTTAAATTTGATGAAATAGTCATTTTCCACATGACGATTGTCAAAGGATTCGAGGACTTCTGGTTGATACTCGAAAATGTAGTTGGTTTCTTTGTTGCCTAGTAGGCTGAGGTTTTTCATTTCTTCTTGTTGTGACATGATTTTTTCTTTCTAATTTTAAACACCACGTTGGTTGTCGTAGAGGAGGGTATGGAGTTGAGGAAGGACGCGGACATTGCCCCAGCTATCGTCAGCAGCGACGCGTTCCCAGAGTTCTTTGAGACGGTCCAGTTGGTCTTGGACAATATTACCCGTAGCCTTGGGCTCAGGATTTCCTGCTGATAAAAAGAGAACATCTGGTTGGTAGCGCTCTTGAATCCCTTTGGCAAAGGCCAAATCGACATCGTCAAAGACAGGGATTTTAAAGGTGACCTTGTCTGGCTCTAGTTGGGAAACGACAAAGTCCAAGGTTTCAAAGTTGACTTCCATCTTGGATGAAGGAGGTTTGGGACTCAGAGTGACCTGGTCGATGTCTTTTAACCAATTTTGCCAGCGGGAGCCTTGGGTCTCAACAGCTAGAGTGACACCACGTTCCTTGAGTTTGGTTACTAGCTCAGCCATGTTGGCTGCTAGGATAGCAGGATTTCCCCCAGATAGGGTTACGTAGTCGTAGCTTCCTAGTTTATCCAAGGTAGCAATAACCTCGTCAGCAGTCATACGAGTTGGCTTTTCAGATCCATCCCAAGTAAAGGCAGAATCGCACCAGTCGCAGTGGTAGTCGCAGCCAGCAGTGCGGACAAACATGGTTTTCTGCCCGATTGCACGGCCTTCGCCTTGAAAGGTTGGGCCAAAAATTTCTAGAACTGGTAGTTTGAGGACACGTTCCCTAGTCATCTAACCACTCCCGTCTAAACTCCGCAAAGGCAGTCGGAGTCTCATAGAGGCGAACGTATTCCAAACGGAGACCGCGCTCGTCTGGCAACTCTTGACTCATAGTTTGGAAAATCCAGTAAACCATATTTTCAGCAGTCGTGTTCATATAGGGCAGGGTCTCATTGAGATAGCGATGATCCAAGTGGGGCTCTAAGTAGTTCTTGTATATCGCTTTGATATCTCCGAAATCGTAGGTCATGCCACGTTCATCTAAAAATCCACTGACAGCAATCTGCAAATGATAGGTGTGGCCATGAAGGGACTTACATTTTCCCTCATAGTGAAAGAGGTGGTGGGCAGCATCGAAGGTAAACTCTTTTGATACCAAGGTTCTGTGAGGATTGTAGACAAGAGACTCCCCGGTTTCCTGTTTGATTTCTTTGGGTGCAAAAAACATTAGTCCTCTCCTTTCTGTGAGAGATAAACATCTAAACCATGTTGCCGTAGGTGGCAGGCTGGGCAATCTCCACAGCCACTTCCGATAATCCCGTTATAGCAGGTTAAGGTCTTTTCACGAACATAGTCAAAGGCACCGAGTTGGTCAGCTAATTCCCAAGTTTCAGCCTTGTCTAGCCACATGAGAGGTGTTTGGATAACAAAGTCGAAATCCATGGCAAGGTTGAGGGTAACATTAAGGGATTTGACAAAGACATCTCGACAGTCAGGGTATCCTGAGAAGTCTGTCTCGCAGACACCTGTCACGATATCTTTAATGCCACGTTGCTTAGCAAGAACAGCCGCAAAGGATAGAAAGAGGTGGTTGCGACCATCAACGAAGGTATTGGGAACCTCTCCCTCTTTTTGCTCAATTTCCAGATCAGAGGTCAGGGCATTTTCAGTAATTTGTCCCAGCAGAGACATATCGAGGATATGGTGATGGATACCTTGTTCCTTAGCGATTTCTCTAGCGACTTGAATTTCGAGATGATGGCGTTGACCGTAGGCAAAGGTGACTGCTTCGACCGTTTCATAGTGTTCTTTAGCCCAAAAGAGGCAGGTTGTAGAATCTTGACCGCCACTAAAGACGACCAAGGCTGATTGACGTTTCATAGTACTCCTTCCAAAATGGGAAATGTTCAGAGCACGCAAAAAGCTCCCTTGAGGGAGCTAAAAAATACCAAGTAGAGGTTTTTTTTAGCGATGGCATGTCCCAAACATCGTAATATTCTACTTACAGTCTAGCATATTTTTTTAAAAATGGCAAAGGGCAAGAAAAAAGAGACCAAAGCAAGTACTTGGTCTCTAGTATGATTAGCTCAATTCAGCAACGATGGCCTTGATTTGTTCTGCTGTGTGAACACCAGCAACTTGTTTCACTACTTGGCCGTCTTTTTTGAAGAGAAGAGTTGGGATAGACATGATTCCAAAGGCACGAGCTGTGTTTGGATTTTCATCAACGTCCATTTTAACGATTTTCAAAACATCTTCTGAAAGTTCTTCAGACAATTTGTCCAAGATTGGACCTTGCATACGACATGGACCACACCAAGTTGCCCAAAAGTCTACCAAGACCAAACCGTCTTTTGTTTCTTGTTCGAATGTTGCATCTGTAATTGCTTTTGCCATTGTATTTCTCCTTTTTAGTTATATTGGCTTAAATCTTGTTTCATGAGATAGAAGAAGACATCTCCATAAGTCCCATGGTAGTCCAAATCATGACCGTTATAAGTCAATTTTTGGACAGGGTAGTAGTCTGCGACGCCGATAAGGCAAGCTTGTTGTGAACGATCAAAGTCTTCATAAGACTCGAAAGTTACAGTTCTTTCGTTCTTGCTGGCATCTAGATAGGTAATTTCAATCATTTTAAAAACTCCTTTGTTTAATGATGACTTTATTTTACTCTTTGTAAAAGAGAATGTCAAGAAAAATGATTGCGCACGCAACTTTTTCTAAAATCATCTTAAACCAAGAAATCCAAACCTGTTTCCAATCTCTCTTCGACAGCTTTTTGCAGAGAGGTTAGTGTTTTTTGCCCATCACTTGTCAGACAGATAAAGCTAGAGCGCCTATCTTGATCGCAACATCTGCGACTAAGTAGACCGCAATTTTTAGCTTCTAAGCGAGCCACCATCCGAGAAACAGCGCTCGGACTTAGATGAAGTTTATCAGGCAAATCAATCTGTCGTAAGGATTTTTCTTGAGCCAAGTCCAGATAGTAGAGCAGGTAAAACTCTTTCAAGGNCAGACTTTGTTCGCTTTGCTGGGCAATGGTCTCTTCCAAGAAACCTTCAATTTCTTTTTGGCGACGATTGAAGTCAAACCATTTTTCCAAATAGGTCATAGTATCTCCTTTCTTTTTAGAGTCATAAATAGAAGAAAGTCCATTAACGGACAATCTCTGCATCACAAGATGATTGCGCATGCAATAATTATACTACTTTTCAAAAGAGCTGGCAAGAAAGACGCAGGCATCTCTTATCCTAAATCATGCCTGTTTTCACAAGTCAAGAATTGTTTGTATCCCCTTTCCTTTCTAATTTTTATTATCCCTTGTGCATTTCCTTGAAATTTTCTGAAAAAAGAGTAAACTGGTATGCAAGAAGTCTATTTCGTGGAGTATAGGATGAAATTATATGTTCAATTAATGATTCTCTTTGTGATTTCTCTAATCGGAGAGGGAATCTCTAGTTTCTTTCACTTGCCCATCCCAGGCAGTATTATCGGTTTGATTATTCTCTTTCTAGCCCTGCAATTTAAGTGGCTGAGAACCAGGCATGTCAATATGGTGGGGAATTTCTTGCTGGCCAATATGACCATTCTCTTTTTGCCGCCAGCAGTGGGAATCATGGAGAAGTTTGATGTGATTGCTCCCTATCTTTTGCCCATTGTTTTGATTGTCTTTTTTGCAGCAGTCATCAATATTATCCTCATAGCCTTGGTAGTTCAGTTCATCAAACGACGGTTTGAGGGAGATTATGAGAAAGGAGATGCCAAATGAGTGAATTTGTTTCCAATCCCCTGTTTGGGCTGGCCCTGTCTATCTTAGCCTATCTAGTGGGAATGCTGATTTACAGACGTTTTCCCCATCCATTGACAACGCCCTTGCTTTTGTCAGCTGTTTTCATTATCATCTTTCTAAAAGTGACGGGTATTTCTTACCAAGATTACTACCAAGGTGGGGTTTATTTGAACAACTTGATTGTCCCATCGACCGTGGCTCTAGGGATTCCGCTTTACAAGAGTTTTCATTTGATGAAGCACCATGCTCGGAGTATTCTCTTTGGTAGTTTGTTAGCGGTAGTGGTCAATACATCTTTCACGGCCCTTGTAGCAAAGATTTTTGGAATGGACTTTTTCCTAGCCATTTCTCTCTTTCCTAAGTCAGTAACAACCGCCATGGCAGTTGGGATTACAGAAAAATTGCAAGGCTTGACGACTGTGACCTTGGTTGTTGTGGTGGCGACTGGGATTTTAACCAGTGTCATCGGCCCAACACTTTTGAAGTGGTTGAAAATAGATGATCCAGTAGCTGTTGGTCTTTCCCTTGGAGGAACAGGTCACGCAGTCGGAACAGGCACAGCCTTTCGATACGGTTCTGTAGCAGGAGCCATGGGTGGTTTGTCTATCGGTGTCACCGGTATTCTCTATGTCTTTGTCAGCCCTATTGTAGCCAGTTTGATATTGAGTTAAATCAAAACCCAGCTTTTTAGCTGGGCATTTTTTATTGTAAATTAACCTTGTTTTTCAAGATATAGTAGGTTCCGAGGTAAAAGATAGCTATGAATATGAGTTCTTCAACAATGCCTACGCTTGCTCCCATATAGAAATTATCATTAAATCCTGCAAGTGAATTAATATAGAAGTTAGTACTGGTATTGAAGAAGACTTCAATAAATCCAATGACGATTTGGATACCAATGTAGGCTGCAACAGCGAGTGCGGTACGGTATTCATTGAACAGTTGTCCGATGGAAATAGCCAAGTAGATGCAGAGGATTCCTGAGATGGTATTTAGTAGGAAGGATACCCCCATAAGAGAGAGTTGAGGAAGGAATGTTCCTACAAGTGGAATCAACTCAGAATTTGATATCCATTCTGGAACCGTTATGGTAACAATAATAAAAGCGCTTAGAACTAGTACAGTGGAGCTAAGGATAGACCAAATGAAGGCTCCAACTAATTTGGCTGTGATGATATGGTGTTCAGAAACTGGCAAGGTCAAGGTCAGATAGCCTTGTCGGTCATAGACACTACCTTTGAATCGTTTAATAATCAAGAAAATGGTTGAAATCCCAAGTGTAATCATCAATCCACCAAAGACGAGAGCCAGAAAGAAAAGTAAGACAGGTTGGCTATCTTTGAAAGATACATAATTATAGTAGTGTACTTGCATTCCTATGAGAACGGAAAGAACTAGCACGGCAGCGTAAAGGGCTAAATACCACTTGTTAACATTTTTAAATTCGTAGCGAACTAAATTCCAAAACATAATAATCTCCTTTGCTTAGGCCTTAAATTCCTGACGGAAGAGTTGGTCAATGGATTCACCTGACTCATAGCGAATATCGTCTACATTACCTTGACGAACGACTTTTCCATCTTTGAGGAAGATAATTTCATCCAAGATTGGCTCGATATCAGAAATCAAGTGGGTAGAAATCAAAACGGTAGAAGTTGGGGAGTAGTTGTTGATAATGGTATTGAGGATATACTCACGGGCTGCTGGGTCCACCCCACCAATGGGTTCGTCTAAAACGTAGAGACGAGCATCACGGCTCATAACTAAAATTAGTTGGACCTTTTCCTTGTTCCCTTTTGATAGTTTCTTGAGACGACTATTTTCATCAATGCCCAGATCTGCAAGCAGATGATGGGCGCGTTCAAGATTGAAATCTTTATAGAAGGTCTTAAAGTAGGTTAGGGCTTCTTTGACCTTCATTTGCTCATTGAGATAGGTCGTATCCGGCAAATAAGCTACGATAGCCTTGGTTGCTGGGCTTGGATCCATGTCGTTGATCAGGACACGTCCTTGATCTGGTTGCAAGAGGCCGTTGATTAGTTTAATCAGGGTTGTTTTTCCTGAACCGTTTGGCCCAAGGAGACCAACAATTTTTCCAGCGGGGATGTCAAGAGAAACATTTTCAAGGGCTGGGGTTGCTCCATAAGATTTGGATACATTTTCAAATGCTAGTAATGACATAGGCTTAAACTCCTTTAATATAATCGCCGACTACGCCTGGTAGTTCTTCTTTTTCATAGCCAAAATGGGTCATGGAGGAAACGAAGTGTTCCAATTCTTCTTCCGATAATTGTTTGCGTGATTGGGCGATCAGCTCTTTATCTTCAGTCACAAATCGTCCAGTTGTGCGCTTGCTGTAGACAAATCCTTCTCGTTCGAGGTCTGACAAGGCTCTTTGGATGGTGTTTGGATTGACACCGGCCTCGCTAGCCAGCTCTCTCACGGTTGGAAGTTGTTGATTGGGTTCCAGTGTATGGGAAACAATCTGAAGCTTGATTTTCTCCATAATCTGTAAATAGATGGGTTTTTTGTTGTCAAATGTCCAGGACATCTTGGTCTCCTTTCTTTTATCTCTTTGTCTTAATTAAATAATACAACAAAACAAAAAACTTGTCAAGCAAAAAGAAGAATTGTTTTGGGAATCGTTTAAAAAATGGTATAATGAAAAGAAAACGATAAGGAGGGAAAGGATGCGTTGTCCAAAATGTGGGGCTACCAAGTCAAGTGTTATCGATAGTCGCCAAGCAGAAGAAGGGAACACTATTCGTAGAAGACGTGAGTGCGATGAATGCCAACACCGTTTTACAACCTACGAACGAGTAGAAGAAAGAACCTTGGTGGTTGTTAAAAAAGATGGCACACGGGAACAATTCTCCAGAGATAAAATCTTTAATGGGATTATCCGCTCAGCCCAGAAACGTCCTGTGTCAAGTGATGAAATTAACATGGTAGTCAATCGTATCGAACAGAAACTCCGTGGTCGAAATGAAAATGAAATTCAAAGTGAGGACATTGGTTCACTCGTCATGGAGGAGTTGGCTGAGTTAGATGAGATTACCTATGTACGTTTTGCCAGTGTCTATCGTAGTTTTAAGGATGTCAGTGAGTTAGAGAGCTTGCTCCAACAAATCACCCAGTCCTCTAAAAAGAAAAAGGAAAGATAAATGAAGCCAATTGACCGTTTTTCTTATCTAAAGAATAATCGGGTGTCGCAAGATACCTCATCTCTGGTACAGTGCTACCTCCCGATTATCGGTCAGGAGGCACTGAGCCTTTATCTTTATACGATTAGTTTTTGGGATAATGGCAGAAAGGAATACCTTTTTTCAAGCATTCTCAATCATCTCAATTTTGGGATGGACAGACTTTTAAAATCTTTGAAAATCCTATCTGCTTTTAATCTCTTGACCCTCTATCAAAAGGGTGATACCTATCAGATAGTTATCCAGGCTCCTCTTTCAAGTCAAGATTTCTTGGAGCATCCTGTTTATCGCAGACTTTTGGAGAAAAAGATTGGCGATGCAGCTGTGGAGGATTTAAAAGTTGAAAGTGCTGAGGGAGAAGAAATACCTGTCTCACTCAATCAAGTCTTTCCAGATTTGGCAGAGCTGGGAAGTCAAGAAGACCTTGGTCTCAAGAAGAAAGTGGCCAACGATTTTGACTTGGACCATTTTCGTCAGCTTATGGCTCGAGATGGGCTTCGCTTTGCGGATGAGCAGTCCGATGTCTTAAACCTCTTTGCCATTGCTGAGGAGAAGAAATGGACTTGGTTTGAGACCTATCAACTGGCTAAGTCAACAGCTGTTTCCCAAGTTATTTCAACCAAACGCATGCGGGAGAAAATCGCTCAAAAACCTGTTTCCTCTGACTTTAGTCCTAAGGAAACGACCATTATCAAAGAAGCCAAAAGTAAAACGGCCCTGCAGTTCTTAGCAGAAATCAAGCAGACACGCAAGGGGACCATTACCCAAACAGAAAGAGAACTCTTGCAACAGATGGCTGGTTTGGGCTTGCTGGACGAAGTCATCAATATCATTCTCTTGTTGACCTTTAATAAGGTGGATTCGGCAAATATCAATGAGAAATATGCCATGAAAGTAGCCAATGACTATGCCTATCAAAAGATTCATTCGGCAGAAGAAGCAGTCATGCGAATCCGTGAGCGTGGGCAGAAGAGTCAGGCTCAAAAAGGCAGTAAACCCGGTCCTGCTAAGTCCAATGTACCCAAGTGGAGCAATCCAGATTATAAGAATGAAACCAGCGAGGAAACTCGTCTGGAACTAGAACGTAAGAAACAAGAACTATTAGCTCGATTAGAAAAAGGAGGAGATTAGATGGAAAGTGTCGGAGACGTACTCAAACGTCAACCTAGCCGTTTTCATTATCAAGATTTGGTCCAGAAAATCATGAAGGACCCTGATGTTGCGGCCTTTATCCAGCAAGAATCCCTCAGCCCAGAGGAATTGAATCGCAGTATCTCCAAGTTTAATCAGTACATCACCGAGCGTGACAAGTTTCTCCGTGGTGATACGGATTATATTGCCAAAGGATACAAGCCTATACTAGTCATGAATCATGGCTATGCGGACGTTTCATATGAAGAAACTCCTGAACTAATTGCGGCTGAGAAAGAAGCAGCTATTAAGAACCGTCTCAAGTTAATCAATCTGCCAGCCAGTCTTAAAAAAGTAAGTTTTGCGGATGTTGATGCAGATGATGAGAAACGTTTCACTGTTTTTCAACGTTTGGTTGAATTTTCAGAAGCCTATCCAACTGTTCGTAAAGGGCTCTATCTCTATGGAGACTTTGGTGTGGGTAAAAGTTTCATGGTGGCTGCCTTAGCCCATGATTTATCAGAAAAACGTGGTGTTTCCTCAACTCTCCTTCACTATCCTAGCTTTGTCATTGATGTCAAAAATGCTATTAGTGATGGTAATGTCAAGACCTTGGTAGATGAGATTAAACTGTCTGAAGTCCTGATTTTAGATGATATTGGTGCCGAGCAATCAACAGCTTGGGTACGTGATGAAATCCTGCAGGTCATTCTTCAATATCGGATGCAGGAAAATTTACCGACCTTTTTTACCTCCAACTTCAACTTTGAAGATTTGGAGAAGCATTTCGCTAAAGGGAAACATGGAAATGACGAAACCTGGGAAGCCAGACGGGTCATGGAACGCATCCGTTATTTGGCTGAGGAGACTCGTTTAGAAGGAGTAAACCGCCGATGACAGAAACAATCAAATTAATGAAGGCTCACACTTCAGTGCGCAGGTTTAAAGAGCAAGCTCTTCCTCAGGAGGACTTGACTGAAATCCTGACAGCGGCCCAAATGGCATCGTCTTGGAAGAATTTTCAATCCTACTCTGTGATTGTGGTACGAAGTCAAGAAAAGAAAGATGTCTTGTATGAATTGGTACCTCAAGAAGCCATTCGACAGTCAGCTGTTTTTCTTCTCTTTGTCGGAGATTTGAACCGAGCAGAAAAGGGGGCCCGACTTCATACCGATACCTTCCAACCCCAAGGTGTAGAAGGTCTTTTGATTAGTTCGGTCGATGCTGCTCTTGCTGGTCAAAATGCCCTGCTGGCAGCTGAAAGCTTGGGCTATGGTGGTGTCATTATTGGCTTGGTGCGTTACAAGTCAGAAGAAGTGGCAGAGCTTTTTAACCTGCCTGACTACACCTATCCTGTCTTTGGGATGGCACTAGGTGTGCCAAATGAGGAACATGAAGTCAAACCTCGCTTGCCATTGAATCAAGTGGTGTTTGAGGAAGAATATCAAGAACAGTCAACTGATGCAATCGAAGCTTATGACCGTGTACAGGCGGACTATGCTGGAGCGCGTGCGACTACAAGCTGGAGTCAGCGTCTAGCAGAACAGTTCAGTCAAGCTGAACCAAGCTCAACTAGAAAAAATCTTGAACAGAAAAAGTTATTGTAGAAAGTGAGAAATTATGGCCCTACCAACTATTGCCATTGTAGGACGTCCCAATGTTGGGAAATCAACCCTATTTAATCGGATCGCTGGTGAGCGAATCTCCATTGTAGAAGATGTCGAAGGAGTGACACGTGACCGTATCTATGCAACGGGTGAGTGGCTCAATCGTTCGTTTAGCATGATTGATACAGGAGGAATCGATGATGTCGATGCTCCTTTCATGGAACAAATCAAGCACCAGGCAGAAATTGCCATGGAAGAAGCAGATGTTATCGTCTTTGTCGTGTCTGGTAAGGAAGGGATTACCGATGCAGACGAATACGTAGCCCGTAAGCTTTATAAGACCCACAAACCAGTTATCCTCGCGGTTAACAAGGTGGACAACCCTGAGATGCGAAATGATATCTATGATTTCTATGCTCTTGGTTTGGGTGAACCACTGCCTATCTCATCTGTCCATGGTATCGGTACAGGGGATGTGCTAGATGCTATCGTAGAAAATCTTCCAAATGAATATGAAGAAGAAAATCCAGATGTGATTAAGTTTAGCTTGATTGGTCGTCCTAACGTCGGAAAATCAAGCTTGATTAACGCTATCTTGGGAGAAGACCGTGTCATTGCTAGTCCTGTTGCTGGAACAACGCGTGACGCCATTGATACCCACTTTACAGATACAGATGGTCAAGAGTTTACCATGATTGATACGGCTGGTATGCGTAAGTCTGGTAAGGTTTATGAAAATACTGAGAAATACTCTGTTATGCGTGCCATGCGTGCTATTGACCGTTCAGATGTGGTCTTAATGGTCATCAATGCGGAAGAGGGTATTCGTGAATACGACAAGCGTATCGCAGGATTTGCTCATGAAGCTGGTAAAGGGATGATTATCGTGGTCAACAAGTGGGATACACTTGAAAAAGACAACCACACTATGAAAAACTGGGAAGAAGATATCCGTGAGCAGTTCCAATATCTACCTTACGCACCGATTATCTTTGTATCAGCTTTGACTAAGCAACGTCTCCACAAACTTCCTGAGATGATTAAGCAAATCAGCGAAAGTCAAAACACACGTATTCCATCAGCTGTCTTGAACGATGTGATTATGGATGCCATTGCCATTAACCCAACACCGACAGACAAAGGGAAACGACTTAAGATTTTCTATGCGACCCAAGTGGCAACCAAACCACCAACCTTTGTTATCTTTGTAAACGAAGAAGAACTCATGCACTTTTCTTACCTGCGTTTCTTGGAAAATCAAATCCGCAAGGCCTTTGTCTTTGAAGGAACACCAATCCATCTCATCGCAAGAAAACGTAAATAAAAAAGTAGAATCTGGAATGACATTTCCAGATTTTTTTGATAGAATGAAGTTGAAGAAAACGCTATCAAAAAGAGGTGTTGATGATGGAACATTTGTTTAAATTCTTACTTTTAGCACCGTACTTTTATTTTGATAACTGGATTGAAAAGGCCAACAGAAATAGTAAAATTTTCCCAATTTTTTACTATTTTTACTGGATGTACATCACCCTCTATGCTCTTTTTAGCCTTGCTTGGACAGTTTTTTCAGTCTTGTTTTTCAATATCCTATTGAGAAATGTGGCAGACATCAAGTCTTGGGGCATTTGGCTATTATTACTACTTATTGCTTTTTCCAGTTCTTGGTTAACCTATATCTTTTTCAAAAAAATGCTTCGCTTGAGACGGGAACTGGGGAAGTCTAAAGGTGGAAAGCATTGATTTATATTGGTAAGAACATTTAATAGAATGAAACTAAAGAAAACAATTTTAAAGAGGAGGTGTCGATGATGAAACTGTCGTTTAATTGGTTTCATTTGATACTCTTATTTCCCTGCTTTTACTTTTTTTATTGGATAGATAATGCTGATAGAAACAGTAAGTTTTTCCCCATTATCTACTATTTCTACTGGATTTATATTTCCCTTTTAGCTCTGTTTAGCTTGGATATGACAATTTTTTCATTCTTATTTTTCCCTTTTGTTCTAAATTATGTATCAGATGCTAGTACTTGGGGTGTTTGGTTGCTTTTGATAGTCTTATCTCTAGGCAGTGACTGGTTAGACTATATCTTTTTCAAAAACATGTTTCGCTTGAGACGAGAACTAGGGGAGTCTAACGGTGGAAGGCATTGATTTATACTCTTCGAAAATCAAATTCAAACCACGTCAACATCGCCTTGCCGTACTCAAGTACAGCCTGCGGTTAGTTTCCTAGTTTGCTCTTTGATTTTCATTGATTATTATATTACTTTCTATTTGTAGGAGGTGGCTTATGGAACATCTAAAATCATTTATTACACGCTATTCCAAGGTTTATATTGGTTTAGTTCTGCTGATCTGGCTGGCTTTCTTCTTTGTTCCTTGGGATAAACCAGTTCTGGGAATATCTATCAATCTCTTAATCATGCAGAAAGTTTTACTAGTTTTTGGTATTCTGTCTATTTTGATGGCCTTGCTGTCCAAGAAAGTCAGTCTCTTTGTTTTTGGATTGATCTGCTGTTTTTCTCTTTGGATAAATCTATTTATCCTATTTGCGATTTTGCCGATTTTTGTTGGCAATTAAAGCATCATAAAAGTCAGAGAGGTTAGCTTGGAAACTAGCCTCTTTTTCCTTTTCAAAATGGGGATTCTTCCTTGAAAATAATCAGTAATTGTGCTAAAATTAAAAGAACATTCTAAAATATTCGGAATTTAAAGTAAGGAAAAACATGGCTAATATTTTAAAAACAATTATCGAAAATGATAAAGGAGAAATCCGTCGTCTGGAAAAGATGGCTGACAAGGTTTTCAAATACGAAGACCAAATGGCTGCTTTGACTGACGACCAACTAAAAGCAAAAACAGTTGAATTTAAAGAACGGTATCAAAATGGAGAATCACTGGATTCATTGCTTTATGAAGCATTTGCGGTTGTCCGTGAAGGTGCTAAACGTGTCCTAGGTCTCTTCCCATATAAGGTTCAGGTCATGGGGGGAATCGTTCTTCACCATGGTGACGTGCCAGAGATGCGTACCGGGGAAGGGAAAACCTTGACTGCGACCATGCCGGTATACCTCAATGCCCTTTCAGGTAAAGGGGTTCACGTAGTTACGGTCAATGAGTACTTGTCAGAACGTGACGCGACTGAAATGGGTGAATTGTACTCATGGCTTGGTTTGTCAGTAGGGATTAACTTGGCTGCCAAATCTCCAATGGAGAAAAAAGAAGCCTATGAGTGTGACATTACCTACTCAACCAACTCAGAAATCGGATTTGACTACCTTCGTGATAACATGGTCGTTCGTGCTGAAAACATGGTACAACGCCCGCTTAACTATGCCTTGGTCGATGAGGTTGACTCAATCTTGATTGACGAGGCCCGTACACCTTTGATCGTATCAGGTGCTAATGCAGTTGAAACCAGTCAGCTCTACCACATGGCAGACCACTATGTAAAATCTTTGGACAAAGACGACTACATCATCGATGTGCAGTCTAAGACTATTGGTTTGTCTGA
Organism: Streptococcus mitis; assembly: GCF_003942965.1. Taxonomy (GTDB): domain Bacteria; phylum Bacillota; class Bacilli; order Lactobacillales; family Streptococcaceae; genus Streptococcus; species Streptococcus mitis_BH. Next base: position 29,722 of record NZ_RJOG01000012.1, read on the forward strand.
TTCAGGGATTGACAAGGCTGAAAGCTACTTCAAACTTGAAAACCTCTATGACATCGAAAACGTAGCTCTTACTCACTTTATCGATAACGCCCTTCGTGCCAACTATATCATGCTTCTCGATATTGACTATGTGGTGAGCGAAGAACAAGAAATTTTGATTGTCGACCAATTTACAGGTCGTACCATGGAAGGTCGTCGTTATTCTGATGGATTACACCAAGCTATTGAAGCCAAAGAAGGTGTGCCAATTCAGGATGAAACTAAGACATCTGCCTCAATCACTTACCAAAACCTTTTCCGTATGTACAAGAAATTGTCTGGTATGACGGGTACAGGTAAGACTGAGGAAGAAGAATTCCGTGAAATTTACAACATTCGTGTTATTCCAATCCCAACCAACCGTCCTGTTCAACGTATTGACCACTCAGACCTTCTTTATGCAAGTATTGAGGCTAAGTTTAAGGCGGTTGTCGAAGACGTTAAGGCTCGTTACCAAAAAGGTCAGCCTGTCTTGGTTGGTACAGTAGCGGTTGAAACTAGTGATTACATTTCTAAGAAATTGGTTGCAGCTGGCGTACCTCACGAAGTCTTGAACGCAAAAAACCACTATAAAGAAGCCCAAATCATCATGAATGCTGGTCAACGTGGTGCTGTTACCATTGCGACTAACATGGCCGGTCGTGGTACCGACATCAAGCTTGGTGAAGGGGTTCGCGAATTGGGTGGACTTTGTGTTATTGGTACAGAACGTCATGAAAGCCGTCGTATCGATAACCAGCTTCGTGGACGTTCAGGTCGTCAAGGAGATCCAGGTGAGTCACAATTCTACCTATCTCTTGAAGATGATTTGATGAAACGTTTTGGTTCTGAACGTTTGAAGGGAATCTTTGAACGCTTGAACATGTCTGAGGAGGCGATTGAGTCTCGTATGTTGACGCGTCAGGTTGAAGCGGCGCAAAAACGTGTCGAAGGAAATAACTACGATACCCGTAAACAAGTCCTTCAATACGATGACGTCATGCGTGAACAACGTGAGATTATCTACGCTCAACGTTACGACGTCATTACTGCAGATCGTGATTTGGCACCTGAAATTCAGGCTATGATCAAACGCACGATTGGTCGTGTCGTTGATGGTCATGCGCGTGCCAAACAAGATGAAAAACTAGAGGCAATTTTGAACTTTGCTAAGTACAACTTGCTTCCAGAAGATTCTATCACGATGGAAGACTTGTCAGGCTTGTCTGATAAGGCCATCAAGGAAGAGCTCTTCCAACGTGCCTTGCAAGTTTACGATAGTCAGGTTTCAAAACTACGCGATGAAGAAGCAGTTAAAGAATTCCAAAAAGTCTTGATTCTACGAGTGGTAGATAACAAGTGGACAGATCATATCGACGCCCTTGATCAATTGCGTAACGCGGTTGGACTTCGTGGCTATGCTCAGAACAACCCTGTTGTTGAGTATCAGGCAGAAGGTTTCCGTATGTTCAATGATATGATTGGTTCGATTGAGTTTGATGTAACACGCTTGATGATGAAAGCACAAATTCATGAACAAGAAAGACCACAAGCAGAACACCATATCAGTACAACAGCGACTCGTAATATCGCTGCCCACCAAGCAAATATACCAGAAGATTTGGATTTGAGTCAGATTGGACGGAATGAACTTTGCCCATGTGGTTCTGGTAAGAAGTTTAAAAACTGTCACGGTAAAAGACAATAAAATGAGATAGTTTAGAGGCGGATACCTTGTGAAAAGTAAATTTTTACTTGGTATCCGTTTGATTTATAAGGAGATGAGTTATGGTATTTACAGCAAAAAGTCCTAAAATTAATATTGAAGAAGTTCGTGCCTTATCAAAATTAGAAGGTCAAGCTTTGGAGAGAAAATCTCAGCGCGATCAAGAGCTAGAAGCCATTATACGTGGAGAAGACCAGCGAATTCTCTTGGTAATCGGGCCATGCTCATCTGACAATGAAGAAGCTGTTCTTGAATACGCTAAGCGTTTGGCAGCTTTGCAAGAAGAAGTGGCAGACCGTATCTTTATGGTTATGCGTGTTTACACTGCCAAACCCCGTACCAACGGAGATGGCTATAAGGGCTTGATTCACCAGCCTAATGCGACAGAAGCGCCTAGTCTTATCAATGGAATCAAAGCCGTTCGCCATCTTCATTATCGTGTTATCACAGAAACAGGAATGACAACGGCTGATGAAATGCTTTATCCTGAAAATCTACCGCTTGTGGATGATTTGATTTCTTACATGGCAGTTGGTGCCCGTTCAGTTGAAGACCAGCAACACCGCTTTGTGGCAAGTGGAGCAGATTTCGCGACTGGGTTTAAAAATCCAACATCTGGAAATCTCAATGTTATGTTTAATGGGATTTATGCTGCTCAAAACAAACAAAGTTTCCTTTTCCTAGGAAAAGAAGTGGAAACAACTGGGAACCCGCTTTCGCACGCTATTCTTCGTGGAGCAATCAATGAGTATGGTAAGAATATTCCTAACTACTACTATGATAATTTGATGGATACTATTGCTCAGTATGAGAAGATGGGCTTGGAAAATCCTTTTATCATTGTGGATACCAATCATGACAACTCTGGTAAGCAATATATGGACCAGATTAGAATTGTCCGCCAGACCTTGATTAACCGTGATTGGAATGAAAAAATCAAGCAGTACGTTCGTGGCTTTATGATTGAGTCTTATCTAGAAGACGGCCGTCAAAACGAACCGGAAGTATTTGGCAAGTCTATCACAGACCCTTGCCTTGGCTGGGAGAATACGGAAGTCCTCGTCAGAGAAATCTACCAAACGTTAGGAGAATAAGATGGCATTTATTGAAAAAGGTCAAGAAATCGATATTGAAGCAATCAAGGCAGAAACTCAATTGTCTGTGGAAGCCTTGCGATTAAAGGATCGTCGTGATAGAGAATTGGCAGACATTATTTCAGGAGAAGATGACCGTATCCTTTTGGTGATTGGTCCTTGCTCTTCTGATAATGAAGAGGCTGTCTTGGAATATGCCCGCCGTTTATCAGCTTTGCAGAAGAAGGTTGCGGACAAGATTTTCATGGTTATGCGTGTTTATACAGCTAAACCACGCACCAACGGAGACGGTTATAAAGGTTTGGTTCACCAGCCAGATACTTCTAAGGCTCCAAGTTTAATTAACGGCTTGCAGGCTGTGCGCCAGTTGCACTACCGCGTGATTACAGAGACTGGTTTGACAACGGCAGATGAGATGCTTTATCCGTCAAATCTGGTCTTGGTAGATGATTTGGTCAGCTACCATGCTGTTGGGGCTCGTTCTGTGGAAGACCAAGAGCACCGCTTTGTGGCTTCAGGAATTGATGCACCAGTCGGAATGAAAAATCCAACCTCTGGAAATCTTGGTGTTATGTTTAATGGCATCTATGCCGCTCAAAATAAACAGACCTTCCTTTTCCATGGGCAAGAAGTTGAGACTTCAGGAAATCCCTTGGCTCACGTCATCCTTCGTGGTGCAGTCAATGAGTATGGGAAAAATGAGCCTAACTTTTACTATGAAACCTTGCTAAATGCCATTGAACGCTATGAAGCCATGGGACTTGAAAATCCCTTTATCCTCATCGATACCAACCATGATAACTCAGGAAAGCAATATATGGAGCAGATTCGAATTGTTCGTCAGACCTTGCAAAATCGTGATTGGAATGAGAAAATCAAAAAGACGGTTAGAGGATTTATGATTGAATCTTACCTAGCAGATGGTCGTCAAAACCAACCAGAGGTCTTTGGTTGCTCTATTACGGATCCTTGCTTGGGTTGGGAAAATACAGAGGCCTTGGTAGAAGAGATTTATGCTACCTTGACAAAATAAGTGAAAAGGATGGAGTTGGGGGATCTCAACTCCTTTTGATGAGAATGATAGTTGGACACGGAATTGACATCGAAGAATTGGCTTCGATAGAAAGCGCAGTTACACGACATGAAGGATTTGCTAAGCGCGTGCTGACCGCTAAGGAAATGGAACGTTTTAACAGTCTCAAAGGGCGCAGGCAAATAGAATATTTAGCTGGTCGCTGGTCGGCTAAAGAAGCCTTTTCCAAGGCCATGGGAACTGGTATTGGAAAACTAGGTTTTCAGGATTTGGAAGTCTTGAATAATGAACGCGGGGCGCCTTATTTTAGTCAGGCACCATTTTCAGGAAAGATTTGGCTGTCTATCAGCCATACAGATCAGTTTGTGACAGCTAGTGTCATTTTGGAGGAAAATCATGAAAGCTAGTCCGCATAGACCAACCAAGGCTCTGATTCATCTGGGAGCTATTCGACAAAATATTCAGCAAATGGGGGCTCATATCCCTGAAGGAACACTCAAATTTGCAGTAGTCAAGGCTAATGCCTATGGTCATGGAGCTGTTGCCGTTGCCACGACTATTCAAGATGATGTTGATGGCTTTTGCGTTTCCAATATCGATGAAGCTATTGAACTCAGACAGGCTGGACTCAGCAAACGAATCCTCATTTTAGGAGTTTCTGAAATCGAAGCTGTTTCTCTTGCTAAAGAATACGACATCACCTTGACAGTGGCTGGGCTGGAGTGGATTCAAGCACTCTTAGATCAGGAAGAAGACCTATCAGGTTTGACAGTCCACCTCAAGATTGATTCAGGAATGGGACGGATTGGTTTTCGCGAGGCTAGTGAGGCTGAGCGAGCTCAAGACTTGCTCCAACAACACGGTGCTAGTGTTGAAGGGATTTTTACCCATTTTGCTACTGCAGACGAAGAATCAGATAACTACTTTAATACCCAGTTAGAACGGTTTAAAACTATTTTGGCCAGTATGAAAGGTCTTCCAGAGCTGATCCATGCCAGTAATTCGGCAACGACCCTTTGGCATGCAGAGACTATTTTCAATGCGGTCCGTATGGGAGACGCTATGTATGGTCTTAACCCTAGCGGAGAGGTTTTGGACTTGCCCTATGACTTGAAACCAGCCTTGACCTTGGAAACTACTCTGGTTCATGTCAAGACAGTTTCAGCTGGAGCTTGCATGGGCTATGGAGCAACTTATCAAGCGGATAGCGAGCAAGTCATCGCGACGGTACCAATTGGCTATGCGGATGGATGGACACGAGACATGCAGGATTTTTCTGTCTTGGTAGATGGCCAAGCTTGCCCAATTGTTGGGCGGGTTTCGATGGACCAAATCACCATTCGTCTGCCTAAGCTTTATCCCTTAGGAACAAAAGTCACCCTCATTGGTTCTAATGGGGGCAAGGAAATCACAGCTACTCAGGTAGCGACCTACCGTGGCACTATTAACTATGAGGTGGTTTGTCTCCTCAGCGATCGCATTCCGAGAGAATATTATTAAAGAGGAAAGGAGTGGAGCATGAATCTACATCAACCCCTGCATGTCTTACCTGGTGTGGGACCAAAGTCAGCAGAAAAATACGCCAAACTAGGAATTGAAAACTTGCAAGACCTCTTGCTCTACTTTCCTTTCCGTTATGAAGACTTCAAAACCAAGCAAGTATTGGAACTAGAGGACGGGGAGAAGGCAGTCCTATCTGGTCAAGTCGTGACTCCTGCCAGTGTCCAGTATTATGGATTCAAGCGCAATCGTCTGCGCTTTAGCCTCAAGCAGGGAGAAGTCGTTTTTGCGGTGAATTTCTTTAACCAGCCCTATCTAGCAGATAAGATAGAGTTGGGAGCAACCCTTGCTGTCTTTGGAAAATGGGACCGAGCCAAGGCTAGTCTGACTGGGATGAAGGTCCTGGCTCAGGTGGAAGATGACCTCCAGCCAGTCTATCGTCTGGCTCAGGGAATCAGTCAGGCAGGGCTGGTCAAGGTTATCAAGACAGCCTTTGATCAGGGACTGGACCTCTTGATAGAGGAAAATCTGCCCCAGTCTTTGCTGGACAAATACAAACTCATGTCCCGTTGTCAGGCTGTTCGTGCCATGCATTTCCCTAAGGATTTGGCAGAATATAAGCAGGCCCTTCGCCGTATCAAGTTTGAGGAACTCTTTTATTTCCAAATGCAATTGCAGACGCTCAAGTCTGAAAACAGAGTTCAGGGAAGCGGTCTGGTTCTGGACTGGTCTCAGAAAAAAGTAACGGTTGTTAAAGAAAATCTACCATTTGCCCTGACCCAAGCTCAGGAAAAGAGTTTGCAGGAAATTTTAACTGATATGAAGTCCGACCATCATATGAATCGTCTCCTACAAGGGGATGTGGGGAGCGGAAAAACGGTAGTCGCTGGCTTGGCTATGTATGCGACAGTGACGACTGGCTATCAGGCTGCTCTTATGGTACCAACAGAAATCCTTGCAGAGCAACACTTTGAGAGTCTACAGAGTCTCTTCCCAGACTTGAAACTGGCTCTTTTGACAGGTTCCTTGAAAGCTGCAGAAAAGAGAGAAGTCTTGGAGACTATTGCCAAGGGTGAGGCTGATTTGATTATCGGAACTCACGCTCTAATACAGGATGGGGTGGATTATGCTCGTCTGGGCTTGATTATCATCGATGAGCAGCACCGCTTTGGTGTAGGGCAAAGGCGTGTTCTGAGAGAAAAAGGCGACAACCCAGATGTCCTCATGATGACGGCGACTCCCATACCACGAACCTTGGCTATCACAGCCTTTGGAGATATGGATGTTTCCATTATTGACCAGATGCCAGCAGGACGAAAGCCTATTGTGACTCGCTGGATCAAACATGAGCAATTGCCTCAGGTCTTGACTTGGTTAGAGGGGGAAATCCAAAAAGGTTCACAAGCCTATGTCATCTCTCCCTTGATTGAAGAATCAGAAGCTCTGGATTTGAAAAATGCCATTGCCTTATCAGAGGAGTTGACGGCTCATTTTGCAGGCAAGGCAAAGGTGGCTCTTCTACATGGTAAGATGAAGAGTGATGAAAAAGACCAGATAATGCAGGATTTCAAGGAGAGAAAGACAGATATTCTTGTTTCGACGACAGTTATCGAGGTCGGGGTTAATGTTCCAAATGCGACCGTCATGATTATCATGGATGCCGATCGCTTCGGGCTCAGCCAGCTTCACCAGCTCAGAGGTCGTGTTGGTCGGGGAGATAAGCAGTCCTATGCAGTTCTTGTTGCCAATCCCAAGACGGATTCTGGGAAAGACCGTATGCGCATCATGACAGAAACCACCAATGGTTTTGTTCTTGCTGAGGAAGATTTGAAAATGCGTGGTTCAGGTGAGATTTTTGGAACTAGACAGTCAGGTCTCCCAGAGTTCCAAGTAGCTGATATTATCGAAGATTTTCCGATTTTAGAAGAAGCCAGAAAGGTTGCTAGCTACATTAGTTCTATCAAAGGCTGGCAAGAGGATCCAGAGTGGCGCATGATTGCCCTTCATATGGAAAAGAAAGAACATTTAGATTAATACTCTTCGAAAATCTCTTCAAACCACGTCAGCTTCGCCTTGCCGTACTCAAGTACTGCCTACGGCTAGCTTCCTAGTTTGCTCTTTGATTTTCATTGAGTATAAGCTTTCTATAAGGAAAACTTAAGCTAGCTTTCAGGTTTGACCCTTATACTAGAGTCATCAAAAAGAAACGAGGACTCTCACATGACAGTAACTATTAAAGTAAATTACCAAACCACTTTCCAAAAGAAAGAAGCAAAAAACTAAGATTGAATAGGAGAAGAAAGAGCGGAAATGCTCTTTTTTTGTTTGAGTTTTTTCAAGATTTGAACGGTAATTATAAATAGCTAGAGTAGAATGGAGTCAGTTCAGAGTAGACGATTACTTTCTAAATCATTAAGTGAAAGAATCAAAAGATAGTATATTTAGTTTATGGGACAATAGATTGAAAGGATATGTCTTTTCTGAAACTACTTTCAGAAACAGCTGTTCTATAAAATACTTTTGAAACTGAAATCTATTCTATCACAAAGTATTGAAAGCGCTTAATAAATGATATATAATGACCTCATAAGAACAAGGAAAAGGAGGAAAGAGGATGCCACAGATTACTAAAGAAGCCTTGATTGCAAAAATCAAAGATGGAATCATCGTTTCTTGTCAGGCCCTTCCTCACGAACCGCTTTATACAGAAGCGGGAGGAGTCATTCCCTTGCTGGTCAAAGCGGCTGAGCAAGGTGGAGCAGTCGGTATCCGAGCAAATAGTGTTCGCGATATCAAGGAAATCAAGGAGGTTACCAACCTTCCAATCATTGGGATAATTAAACGAGATTATCCACCTCAAGAACCCTTCATCACTGCTACTATGAAAGAAGTTGATGAATTGGCAGAGCTTGACATCGAGGTGATTGCTCTGGATTGTACCAAGCGTGAACGCTACGATGGTTTAGAGATTCAAGAGTTTATTCGTCAGGTTAAGGAAAAATATCCGAACCAGCTCTTGATGGCTGATACAAGTACTTTCGAAGAAGGATTGGCAGCTGTTGAAGCAGGAATTGACTTTGTCGGAACAACCTTATCAGGATACACATCTTACAGTCCAAAAGTGGATGGTCCCGATTTTGAATTAATTAAAAAACTCTGTGATGCCGGTGTAGATGTCATTGCAGAAGGGAAAATTCATACACCTGAACAAGCCAAACAAATCCTGGGATATGGAGTGCGAGGTATCGTTGTTGGTGGCGCTATTACTAGACCCAAAGAGATTACAGAACGCTTCGTTGCTGGTCTTAAATAAAAAATAAAGAAAGGGGGATTGAGTATGATTATTACTAAAATCAGTCGTTTAGGAACTTATGTGAAAGTAAATCCACATTTTGCAACATTAATAGATTTTCTAGAAAAAACAGGACTAGAAAATTTAACAGAAGGTCCGATTGATATCGATGGTGATCGATTATTTGGTAATTGCTTTACTTATCTAGCAGACGGTCAAGCAGGAGCCTTCTTTGAAACTCACCAAAAATATTTGGATATTCATTTAGTTTTGGAAAACGAAGAAGCCATGGCTGTTACGTCGCCAGAAAATGTAAGCGTTACCCAAAAATATGATGAAGAAAAAGATATTGAATTATACACAGGAGAAGTGGAACAGTTAGTTCATTTGAGAGCTGGTGAATGCCTTATCACTTTTCCAGAAGATTTACATCAACCCAAGGTTCGTATAAATGATGAACCTGTTAAAAAAGTTGTCTTTAAAGTTGCGATTTCTTAATGTAGAAAGGGAAGAACAATGAAAAAAATGAGAAAGTTTTTATGTCTAGCTGGAGTTGCGCTAGCAGCCGTTGCCTTGGTAGCTTGTTCAGGAAAGAAAGAAACTACAGCTGACACTGAACCACCGACAGAATTATCTGGTGAGATTACAATGTGGCACTCCTTTACTCAAGGACCACGTTTGGAAAGTATTCAAAAATCAGCAGATGCTTTTATGCAAAAGCATCCAAAAACGAAAATCAAGATTGAAACATTCTCTTGGAATGACTTCTATACTAAATGGACTACAGGTTTAGCAAATGGAAATGTGCCAGATATCAGTACGGCTCTTCCTAACCAAGTAATGGAAATGGTCAACTCAGATGCTTTGGTTCCGCTAAACGATTCTATCAAGCGTATTGGACAGGATAAATTTAACGAAACTGCCTTAAATGAAGCAAAAATCGGAGATGATTACTACTCTGTTCCTCTTTATTCACATGCACAAGTCATGTGGGTTAGAACAGATTTGTTAAAAGAACATAATATTGAGGTTCCTAAAACTTGGGATCAACTCTATGAAGCTTCTAAAAAATTGAAAGAAGCTGGAGTTTATGGCTTGTCTGTTCCGTTTGGAACAAATGACTTAATGGCAACACGTTTCTTGAACTTCTACGTACGTAGTGGTGGTGGAAGTCTCTTAACAAAAGATCTTAAAGCAGATTTGACAAGTCAACTTGCTCAAGATGGTATTAAATACTGGGTTAAAATGTATAAAGAAATTTCACCTCAAGATTCTTTGAACTTTAATGTCCTTCAACAAGCTACCTTGTTCTATCAAGGAAAAACAGCATTTGACTTTAACTCTGGCTTCCATATTGGAGGAATTAATGCCAACAGTCCTCAATTGATTGATTCGATTGATGCCTATCCTATTCCAAAAATCAAAGAATCTGATAAAGACCAAGGAATTGAAACATCAAACATTCCAATGGTTGTTTGGAAAAATTCAAAACATCCAGAAGTTGCTAAAGCATTCTTGGAATCACTTTACAATGAAGAAGACTATATTAAATTCCTTGATTCAACTCCAGTAGGTATGTTGCCAACTATTAAGGGAATTAGCGATTCTGCAGCCTATAAAGAAAATGAAACTCGTAAGAAATTTAAACATGCTGAAGAAGTAATTACTGAAGCTGTTAAAAAAGGTACTGCTATTGGTTATGAAAATGGACCAAGTGTACAAGCTGGTATGTTGACTAACCAACACATTATTGAACAAATGTTCCAAGATATCATTTCAAATGGAACAGATCCTATGAAAGCAGCAAAAGAAGCAGAAAAACAACTAAACGATTTATTTGAGGCTGCTCAGTAGATGTAAAAGACTAGAAAATAGGTGGGCTAGTGAGCTGAAAAGCCCTAGCCCAATCTTGTAAAAGAAGGGAGAAGGAGAATGGTTAAAGAACGTAATTTAACTCGCTGGATATTTGTTTTGCCAGCTATGATTATCGTAGGATTACTCTTTGTTTATCCGTTTTTCTCGAGTATTTTTTATAGCTTTACCAATAAGCATTTGATTATGCCTAATTATAAATTTGTTGGTTTAGCTAACTATAAAGCTGTGCTATCAGATCCCAACTTCTTTAATGCGTTCTTTAATTCAATTAAGTGGACCGTTTTCTCATTAGTTGGTCAAGTTTTAGTAGGGTTTGTATTGGCTTTAGCTCTTCACAGAGTACGCCACTTCAAGAAATTATATAGGACCTTATTGATTGTTCCTTGGGCATTTCCTACCATCGTTATTGCTTTTTCTTGGCAGTGGATCCTAAACGGGGTTTATGGCTACTTACCTAATCTAATCGTAAAATTAGGTTTAATGGAACATACGCCTGCATTTTTGACAGATAGTACATGGGCATTCCTATGTTTGGTGTTTATCAACATTTGGTTTGGAGCGCCGATGATTATGGTTAATGTACTTTCAGCTTTGCAAACAGTACCCGAAGAACAATTTGAGGCTGCTAAGATAGATGGTGCTTCAAGTTGGCAAGTTTTCAAATTTATCGTCTTTCCACATATTAAAGTGGTTGTAGGGCTTCTAGTTGTTTTGAGAACTGTATGGATCTTTAATAACTTTGACATTATCTACCTAATTACAGGTGGTGGACCAGCCAATGCTACAACGACGCTTCCAATTTTTGCCTACAACCTAGGTTGGGGAACTAAATTGTTGGGTCGTGCTTCAGCAGTTACAGTATTGCTCTTTATCTTCTTGGTGGCAATTTGCTTTATCTACTTTGCTATCATCAGTAAGTGGGAAAAGGAGGGTAGAAAATAATGAAGAAGAAATCCGGTATTTATTTAGATATTCTCTCACATGTACTCTTGATTGGTGCGACCATCGTTGCAATTTTCCCATTGGTATGGATTATCATATCTTCTGTCAAAGGTAAAGGGGAATTAACTCAGTATCCAACACGATTTTGGCCTGAACAATTTACATTGGATTATTTCACTCATGTTATCAATGATTTGCACTTTATTGATAACATTCGAAACAGTTTAATCATTGCCTTAGCTACAACTGTTATTGCGATTATTATTTCTGCTATGGCAGCCTATGGTATTGTTCGATTCTTCCCTAAATTGGGAGCAATCATGTCAAGACTACTTGTCATTACCTACATTTTTCCACCAATTTTGCTAGCAATTCCCTATTCAATAGCCATTGCTAAAGTTGGATTAACAAATAGTTTATTTGGCTTGATGATGGTTTATCTATCTTTTAGTGTTCCATATGCGGTTTGGCTTTTAGTTGGATTTTTCCAAACAGTTCCAATTGGAATTGAAGAAGCAGCTAGAATTGATGGTGCAAATAAATTTGTTACTTTTTATAAAGTTGTGCTACCGATTGTAGCACCAGGTATTGTAGCAACAGCTATTTATACATTTATCAATGCTTGGAATGAATTCTTGTATGCTTTGATTTTGATTAACAATACAGGAAAGATGACAGTAGCAGTAGCCCTTCGTTCACTTAATGGTTCAGAAATTTTAGACTGGGGAGATATGATGGCTGCATCTGTTATTGTAGTTCTTCCATCGATTATTTTCTTCTCTATCATCCAAAATAAAATTGCAAGTGGATTATCAGAAGGATCTGTAAAATAAGTTAAAATTAGAAAGTTTATTCAATAATAAAGGAGAAAAACATGGTTAAATATGGTGTTGTTGGAACAGGATATTTTGGAGCTGAGTTAGCTCGTTATATGCAAAAGAATGATGGAGCAGAGATTACTCTTCTCTATGATCCAGATAATGCAGAGGCAATTGCAGAAGAATTGGGAGCAAAAGTAGCAAGCTCCTTAGATGAGTTGGTTTCTAGCGATGAAGTAGATTGTGTTATTGTCGCAACTCCAAATAATCTTCATAAAGAACCAGTTATTAAGGCCGCACAACATGGTAAAAATGTTTTCTGTGAAAAACCAATTGCGCTTTCTTATCAAGATTGTCGCGAGATGGTAGATGCATGTAAAGAAAACAATGTAACCTTTATGGCAGGACATATTATGAACTTCTTTAATGGTGTCCATCATGCAAAAGAACTCATTAATCAAGGAGTCATCGGAGACGTTCTATACTGTCACACAGCTCGTAATGGTTGGGAAGAACAACAACCATCAGTATCATGGAAAAAAATCCGTGAAAAATCAGGTGGTCACTTGTATCACCACATCCATGAATTGGATTGCGTGCAATTTCTTATGGGTGGTATGCCTGAAACTGTAACCATGACAGGTGGAAATGTAGCCCATGAAGGTGAAAATTTCGGTGATGAAGATGATATGATTTTTGTCAATATGGAATTTTCTAATAAGCGTTTTGCCTTGTTAGAATGGGGTTCAGCTTATCGTTGGGGTGAACATTATGTCTTAATTCAAGGAACAAAAGGTGCTATCCGCTTAGATTTATTCAATTGTAAAGGAACTCTTAAGCTAGATGGACAAGAAAGTTATTTCTTGATTCATGAATCGCAAGAAGAAGATGATGATCGGACTCGTATCTATCATAGTACAGAGATGGACGGAGCAATTGCTTATGGCAAACCAGGTAAACGTACTCCATTATGGTTATCATCTGTCATTGACAAAGAAATGCGCTATCTGCATGAGATTATGCAAGGAGCCCCAGTATCAGAAGAATTTGCAAAATTGTTGACAGGTGAAGCTGCTCTAGAAGCGATTGCTACTGCAGATGCTTGTACTCAATCTATGTTCGAAGATCGTAAAGTAAAATTGTCAGAAATTGTAAAATAAATATAATTTAAAGGGGATGAAAAATTTATTTTCTCCCCTCATTTCGGAAATAAGTTAGGAGAAAATCTATGTCAGATTTAAAAAAATACGAAGGTGTCATTCCAGCTTTCTACGCATGTTATGATGATCAAGGAGAAGTAAGTCCAGAGCGTACGCGTGCCTTGGTGGAATACTTCATTGATAAAGGTGTTCAAGGTCTCTATGTTAATGGTTCTTCTGGTGAATGTATCTACCAAAGCGTTGAAGATCGTAAGTTGATTTTGGAAGAAGTCATGGCAGTTGCCAAAGGTAAATTAACCATTATTGCCCATGTTGCTTGCAATAATACTAAAGATAGTATGGAACTTGCTCGCCATGCAGAAAGCTTGGGTGTAGATGCCATTGCAACGATTCCACCAATTTACTTCCGCTTGCCAGAATACTCAGTCGCTAAATACTGGAACGATATTAGTTCTGCAGCTCCAAACACAGACTATGTCATCTACAACATTCCTCAATTGGCAGGTGTTGCTTTGACTCCAAGTCTTTATACTGAAATGTTGAAGAATCCTCGTGTTATCGGTGTGAAGAACTCTTCTATGCCAGTTCAAGATATCCAAACCTTTGTCAGTCTTGGGGGAGAAGACCACATTGTCTTTAACGGTCCAGATGAACAGTTCCTAGGTGGCCGTCTCATGGGTGCTAAAGCTGGTATCGGTGGTACTTATGGTGCTATGCCAGAACTCTTCTTGAAACTCAATCAGTTGATTGCGGACAAAGACTTAGAAACAGCGCGTGAGTTGCAATACGCTATCAATGCAATCATTGGCAAATTGACTGCTGCACATGGAAATATGTACGGTGTAATTAAGGAAGTCTTGAAGATCAATGAAGGATTGAATATTGGTTCTGTTCGTTCACCGTTGACACCAGTGACTGAAGAAGATCGTCCAGTTGTAGAAGCAGCTGCAGCCTTGATTCGTGAAACCAAGGAGCGCTTCCTCTAATCCATAAGGAGGTATTTATGACACACTACGTTGCAATTGATATCGGTGGAACAAATATCAAATATGGTTTGATTGACCAAGAAGGACAACTTGTTGAATCGCATGAAATGCCAACTGAGGCGCATAAGGGTGGACCTCATATCTTACAAAAAACCAAAGATATTGTAGCCAGCTATTTAGAAAAAGGCCCAGTAGCAGGAGTTGCTATTTCTTCTGCTGGGATGGTGGATCCTGATAAGGGGGAAATTTTCTATGCTGGCCCTCAGATTCCTAACTATGCAGGAACTCAGTTCAAGAAGGAAATCGAGACTAGCTTTACTATTCCTTGTGAGATTGAAAATGATGTCAACTGTGCAGGTCTTGCTGAAGCGGTATCTGGTTCAGGCAAGGGAGCTAGTGTGACACTTTGCTTGACTATTGGAACCGGTATCGGTGGTTGCTTGATTATGGATGGGAAAGTCTTCCATGGTTTTAGTAATTCAGCCTGCGAAGTTGGTTATATGCATATGCAGGATGGAGATTTCCAAGACTTGGCCTCTACGACAGCCTTGGTGGAGTATGTAGCAGCAGGTCATGGAGATCCAGTTGATCAGTGGAATGGCCGACGCATCTTTAAGGAAGCCACTGAAGGTAACAAGATTTGTATGGCTGGTATTGACCGCATGGTAGACTATCTAGGAAAAGGTCTGGCAAATATTTGCTACGTTGCTAATCCAGAAGTGGTCATTCTCGGTGGCGGTATCATGGGGCAAGAGGCTATCCTCAAACCTAAAATTCGAAAAGCTTTGAAAGATGCTTTGGTACCAAGTCTGGCTGATAAGACGAGATTAGAATTTGCCCATCACCAAAATACAGCAGGTATGTTGGGTGCTTATTATCATTTCAAGACAAAACAATCCTAGTTTGGTTCAACCAAACTAGGATTTTCTAATCAAGTTCCCTTGACTTTCTTTATAATTGTGAGATAATAAATAAAATATATAAAGGAGTTATATAAAATGGCTATAGCAAATTCAAGTAAAATTGTGACCTTCCAAGCTAATAGAGAATTAGTAAATGATGCCATGGAAGTGTTAAAAGAACAAAATCTCTCTCTTTCATCGGCACTCAGATTATTTTTAAAGAATGTTGCCGTAACAAATGAAGTAGATTTACTGAGTGAAGAGGAATTAGAGAAGGAGTATTTGTTTAGACAATTACAAGCAGAAGTTCAAGAAAGTTATGCCAAGATTGAGGCTGGAAATTACTTGACAGATGAGGATGTCGTGACACGCTATGGATTATAAAAGATATAGGATTTTGTATTCTCCTAGAGTGATTGATAGTCTGGATAAAATATATCAGTATATAGCAGAGGAAATCGGTTCTGTAGAGGCTGCGAGACGAAAAGTAGCCAATATTAGAAAAGATATTAATCGGCTAGAAATTTTCCCCCAAGCTGGATTTGATGCCGATGAAAAATTTGGTAAAAAATTAGATCCTCACTATCAAACGCGAGGATTGACCTTGAGTAAGGATTACATCGTATTATATACAATTGTTGAGGATACCGTCAGGCTTTCTTATTTACTCCCTTCAAAAAGTGATTATATGAAATTATTTAAGACTAAATCAAGATACGACTAACTCATAATCTAGAAGAGGTGTGTTTGGTGATGAATAAAAATCCTAGTTTGGCTAAGCCAAACTAGGATTTTCTGATACGTTTTTGTCTACGATAGCCGTTGAGTTTTTTATTTTCCCAATAGCTATTAAAGATTTTTTCCTTACTTTCACGATTGATTTCCAAAAAGTAGGCATAAATCAAATCGATAAAGAAGAGCATAGGAAGTTGAGCGGATATTCGTTGGATGTAGGATGACTGACTGTGGGTGGCTACAAGAACAGTCTCTGTATAGGCCTGGCTATCTTTATTGGGAACACTTGTAAAGAGTGCAGTCTTTGCCCCCATCTCCTTGGCATCTAATAGGCTATCTAAAATAGAAGGAGTTGTGCCAGAAAGTGAGAAACCGAGTACGAGACAATTCTCATCCATAATACTGGTTGTCCAGGCAAAACCGTCTTGATCGGTTAAAGCCTCGCAGACCACACCTAGACGCATGAAGCGTAATTTCATTTCACGAGCTACGAGGCCAGAACTCCCTGTTCCGAAGAAGTAGACACGCTCAGCATCTTCGATTAACTGGGCAATTCGTTCTAGTTGGACTTCGTCAATCAAGTCCTGTGTTTGTTCCCGCATATTGCTATAACTTCTGAGGACTCGTTTTGTCAGTGGACTGTGTTTGTGAGAATGGGTGTCTTGTTTCTCTGCTTGGTGTTGGTATTGGAAAATAAATTCTCGATAACCTGTAAAACCACACTTTTTAGCAAAGCGGGTCAGAGCAGCCTGAGAAATATGTAATTTTTGAGTAACCTGCTGAGAAGATAAATCATCTACAATGGTTTCTGTTTGTAAAAAATAGCGAGCGATTTCTTGCTCTAAATCGGTCATTTCTTCAAAGTGGGAATCAATGATGGTTGCTATATCTGGTTTGTCCATAGAAAGGCTCCTTTAAATGAGTCGTATTGGAAAAAGACTGAGTCATCGAACTTTTACGTTTATTATATCATATAATATAGGGATAGATAAATAAAATCGTATTTTCCCGTAAAAAGGAAAAAAGCTTTTTCCTTTTCCATAATTTTCTTCTCAAATTATGGTACAATTAAGAGTAAGACTTAAAATAGAAATGAGACTGATTTGTATGAGAAAATTTGATAGCCATTCGATTCCGATTCGGCTTAATTTATTGTTTTCGATTGTCATTTTGCTCTTTATGGCCATCATTGGTCGCCTGCTTTATATGCAGGTTTTGAACAAGGATTTTTATGAGACAAAATTAGCATCTGCCAGTAAAACAAAGGTGACTACTAGTTCGGCTCGGGGCGAAATTTATGATGCTAGCGGCAAGCCTTTGGTTAAGAGTACAGCTAAACAAGTGGTTTCTTTTACTAGAAATAATAAGGTGACTGCTAATGATTTGAAAGATATTGCTAAAAAATTATTAGGTTATGTAAACCTTACTTCACTGTATGTTACAGATCGTCAACTTGCAGACTATTATTTGGCAGACCCTGAAATTTACAAACAAACAGTGGAAGCTCTCCCAAAAGATAAACGTCTGAATTCAGATGGTAATCAGTTATCAGAATCAGAACTCTATAACAATGCAGTCGAAAGTATCCAAACAAATCAGTTTAACTACACGGATGACGAAAAGAAAGAAATTTACCTTTTTAGTCAACTCAATGCTGTTGAAAATTTTGCGACAGGAACCATTCTAACGGATGACTTGACAGATACTCAAATTGCTTTAATTGCTTCTTCATCTAAGGAATTACCTGGTATCAGTATTTCAACTTCGTGGGATCGAAAGGTTCTAGAGACTTCTCTTTCGTCTATAGTAGGAAGTGTATCTAGTGAAAAAGCTGGTCTTCCGGCTGAAGAAGCAGATGCTTATATTAAAAAGGGATATTCTCTAAATGATCGGGTTGGCACCTCTTATCTAGAGAAACAATATGAAGAAACTTTGCAAGGAAAACGCTCGGTGAAGGAAATTCATCTAGATAAGTATGGCAATATGGAAAGTGTCGAAAATATCGAAGATGGTACCAAAGGAAATAATATTAAACTGACCATTGATTTGGCCTTCCAAGATAGCGTGGATGCTTTGCTGAAAAGTTATTTCGATTCAGAGTTGGGGAATGGTGGAGCCAAGTATTCAGAAGGTGTCTATGCAGTTGCTCTAAATCCAAAAACAGGTGCTGTTTTGTCTATGTCAGGGATCAAACATGACTTGAAAACGGGAGAGTTAACGCCTGATTCCTTGGGAACGGTAACCAATGTCTTTGTACCCGGTTCGGTTGTTAAGGCTGCAACTATCAGCTCTGGTTGGGAAAATGGAGTCTTATCAGGGAATCAAACCTTAACGGAGCAATCCATTGTTTTCCAAGGTTCATCTCCTATTAATTCTTGGTATACTGCTTTTTCGGGACCAATGCAGATAACGGCGGTTCAAGCTCTGGAGTATTCATCCAATACCTATATGGTCCAAACAGCCTTAGGTCTTATGGGGCAAACTTATCAACCCAATATGTTTGTAGGAACTAGTAATCTAGAATCTGCTATGGGGAAATTACGTTCAACCTTTGGCGAATATGGCTTGGGGGCTGCGACCGGGATTGACCTACCAGATGAATCTACTGGATTTATTCCCAAAGAGTATGATTTTGCCAATTATATTACTAATGCCTTTGGGCAGTTTGATAACTATACCCCAATGCAATTGGCTCAGTATGTAGCAACTATTGCAAATGAAGGTGTTCGTGTGGCTCCTCGTATTGTTGAAGGTATTTATGGCAATAATGATAAGGGTGAATTAGGCAATCTGATTCAGCAGCTTCAACCGATAGAGATGAATAAAGTCAATATATCTGATTCTGATATGAGCATCTTACACCAAGGTTTCTATCAGGTTGCACATGGAACTAGTGGTTTGACAACTGGCCGTGCCTTTTCAAATGGTGCCCTGGTATCGATCAGTGGAAAGACGGGTACAGCCGAGAGTTATGTGGCAGATGGTCAGAAAGCAACTAATACTAATGCGGTCGCCTACGCCCCATCCGATAATCCACAAATTGCTGTTGCAGTAGTCTTTCCTCATAACACAAATTTGTCAAATGGTGTCGGGCCTTCGATCGCGCGTGATATCATCAATCTTTATCAACAATATCATCCAATGAATTAGAAAGGGAATTATGTTATATCCAACACCCATTGCCAAGCTGATTGATAGTTATTCTAAGTTACCAGGTATCGGGATTAAGACGGCTACGCGTCTGGCCTTTTATACAATTGGGATGTCTGATGATGATGTCAATGAATTTGCAAAAAATCTCCTTTCTGCTAAGCGAGAGTTGACCTATTGTTCCATCTGCGGTCGTTTGACAGATGATGACCCTTGCTCCATTTGTACCGATCCGACTCGTGACCAGACAACGATTTTGGTGCTAGAGGATAGTCGTGATGTGGCAGCCATGGAGAATATTCAAGAATATCATGGACTCTATCATGTTCTGCATGGTCTCATTTCTCCTATGAATGGTATCAGTCCGGATGATATTAATCTCAAGAGCCTCATGACTCGTCTTATGGATAGTGAAGTTTCAGAGGTAATCGTAGCAACCAATGCTACAGCAGACGGGGAAGCGACATCTATGTATCTTTCACGTTTGCTCAAGCCAGCTGGTATCAAGGTAACTCGTCTGGCACGAGGTCTCGCTGTCGGAGCAGATATTGAGTATGCAGATGAAGTCACACTCTTACGAGCGATTGAAAATCGAACAGAATTATAATATTTGACAAATAATCACTTTATTAGCTAATAGACTAATTATGATATAAAACAAGGGAGTCACAAAATATTTTTTATGGATTGCTTTTGTTTTTTCACTGTAATTGGATGATTAATGTTAAAAATCTGGAGAGTTCCACGTAGGCTCTCTTTTTTAATTCCTAAAGTTATGAAAATGCGTATTTTTGAATTGAAAAAGTTTTGTAGATTAAAGGATTTTTTGTTTAATGTACGTTTATAATCTTGATATAGAAAATAAGTATTTATTTGTTACTATATTTATTGCTAAAGGAACTTAAAAATGATAAAATGACTATGAATATTAATGGTATTTACTGCTACTATCTGAAAGATAGTCCTCAAAATATTTTAGAAAATAAGAGGGATTTTTTTCTGTACTAGTTTGACCATTAATATCGCTAATAAACAGACTATTTTATGGAGGATATTTGTCAAAAATGAAGGACAAGCAGAAAGATTTTCGAACGGAAAAGTACATTCGTTACGGTATTCGTAAGTATAGTTTCGGTGCAGCATCAGTAGCTATTGCAGCTGGATTGATGTTCCTTGGAAATGGAGCAGTATCAGCTACGGAAGTACAAGGTGCGGAAACTACAGTAGCAGCAACTTCAGCTGAAAAAGATAATCAGAATACTGCAGAAGTAAAACCTGAAGTGAAAGCAGAAGAGGCTAAAAAAGTCAACAAGGCAATACTTGAAGCAAGTATCGCGACTTTAGAATCTAAACTTGCAACTGCAAAATATGCGGATGCTTCAGTAGTGAATTCAGCTAAAGAAGTATTGGCAACAGCTAAAGCAGCTCTTGCAAAGGTAGATGCTAGTCAAGCAGATTTAGATGTACAGGCAGAAACTGTATCATCTTTGAGCACAGTTGTAACTGAGTCAAATAAATTAGGTTTAGAAAAAGAACAAGCTGATAAATATAAGGCAGCAAAGGAAGAAGCAGAAAGAAACGCTACACCAGCTGAAAAAGTACTTTCAGTAGCAACAACAACTCTTACACAAGTATCATCAGAAGCTGAAGTAACCAATCAATTGGCTGAGGCTGAACTTGCTAAGGCTGACGTCAAAGAAGAAAATAAAGCGGCAGTTACAGCAGCAGTTGCTAAAAACCAAGCGGTTCTAACTGAGACTAAGGCTCTTCTAGCTGATAAGAGTGTTACAAAAGAGCAGGTAGATGCACAATTGGAACGTCTTAATGAATCAATCCTTGCAGTCTACAATGAGTTGAAAAATGCAGGAATCGGTCGTGATGGTAAGTTTGCAGTAGCTCTTTCAGCTAATGAAGGGTATACAGCTGCTTCTACAGAACTAAGAAAAGAAAATGGTGAATTCGCTACAGCAACAGGTAAATCTTACAAAGTTTTAGATGGTAACAATAACTATAAAATTTATGTTCATGGATATCAATCAGACAATACAGATGTAGCTGCGGCTAATAGTGGACAAGCAGGGATAAGTGGTCGTACTGATATTCCTTTATCAAAAACAGAAGCTCAGAAACTTGGTCGTGAAGCTGCTCTATGGAAAGGGAAACTTCGTGCTACAGGAAAAACTAATAGGAATACAATATGGGGTGCAGGAGGTGCTTATGAGTATCTAGCTACAGAAATCTATGGTTATACTTATGAGCAAGGAAACCACTATGTATATATCACTGATGCTAAAAAACGTTTCACATTATCACCAGAAGCAGAAGCTGCGGGATATAAAATTAAAGATATCCAACTAAGTAACTTAGTTCCTGGTACAGGATATAATGAAAAAACAGATACTGTAGAAGGATACGTAGCATCTACTCTTCAAAACGGTGTATATGACATGCGCTATATTGTAACTGTAGAGAAAGATGGAGCTACTCAAGAAGTTACTTTCCGTGACTTAACAGCTGGATGGATTGGATGGCAAGACTCAACAGCTCCATTAATTAAAGGTACATCTACAATGGTCACAATTGGAGATGAAGTGAACCATAATATTAAATATGTTGATAACGATGGAATGAGTCGTGATGAAAGAGCTGGTTATGTATACAGAAGTAATGGAGAAAAAGTTGTTGCCGGTTCAAAAACGGCTCCTGGAGGCACGAATGGAGCAACCTTTACTGCAGTTGATGGATCTAAAGTAAATACCCAGAACGGACCACAAACAGTCACAGCCCATACAGCCATAAACGGTAAATTTACGGGAAGTAAAACTCCGATAAATGATGTTGTACCAGGATTAAATTATGATCCAAAAACTGGAGATATTACAGGAACAGCGTCAAAAGCTGGAATTTATACAGCAACTGTTTACGCCAAAGACTATAATAATACAACCAATGCGAAAAATCAGGATTGGAATATGTATGGTCAAGAAGCTCATGAAAATATTACGATTGCAGTAGCACCAAAAGTTACAGTATCTAACGTAGAAGCTTATGCAACAAAAGTTCCTGTAACAGTATCTAATGGTGCTAATAAAGCAGAAATTACGATGCCAGATGGAACAGTTACAAAATTAGTTGTAAAAGACGGTAAATGGACTGTAGCTGCAGGAACTACTAATACAGCTGTAAAAGAAGGAGATCAATTAGGAGATGCTTCAGCAACAGCAGATTCTAAAATTAATATTCCAGTTACTTCAGATTCTACACAATATGTTGGGGTAGATAGTATTGTAGCGAAAGCAACTACTGATAAAGTTCATGCGGACTTACAACGTGAAGTTGTGAAAGTGAAAGATGCAAATAATAAAGAATATACAGCTACATTTAATAGTGCAACTGGTAAATATGCTCTTGCAAATGAAGATGCCTATGTCCTAAAAGACAATGGAGATGGAACTACAACATTAACAGAACGTCGTGTTTATACAGATGCAAAAGCAGATGGTAGTGTGGATTACATCGTTTACGAATTCACTCGCACATGGAATACAACATCTTCAGCAGCTACTTTAACAGAAAAAATTGCTGAAATTCGTAAAAATGGTGAAGTAACAGCAGTAGGAGATATAACTCGTACAGTTACTTCATTACCAAAAGCACAAACAGCTGATACAAAAGGAGTTACTGTTACTGTAACTTATGATTCAGCAACAAACACATGGACTGCTTCTGATGGTTCTACAGTTACTGCTGAAAAATCAAATGCTGGATGGAAGATTTCTACAGATTCAGGATTTAAAGGATATGTAGCATATCGTGAAGCATCAAGTACAGATGTAGCATCTATCCAAAACGACAAACCAGCGGGGACATCAACAAGTTACGCAGATACACAAGGAAACTCTGTAGACTTATTGAAATCACCAAAAGCAAATGTAGCATTTGAAGATAAAATCGATGATGAATCAGATGATGCTCAATCTGAGACAATTAAAACTAAATTAACGGTAACTTCACCAAGTGGAGCGAAAAAAGAATTCAACTTAGCAGAAGCTGAAGAAAAAGCATATATTCAAGCACAACGTGCTGCAGCAGAAAAAACAAAAGCAGCAGCAGAAGCTGTAGCAAATGCTCAAGGTACAGCAAATGAATTAGCTAAACTTCAAGAATTAGTAGACCGTCAAGATAGAATTGTAGAGGATGCACAAAAAGCAGTAGATGATTTACATCTACGTACAATTTCACCAACAGCAGAAGACTTAGCTGAGAAAAAATTAAAAGCAGCAAAAGAACAACAAGCATCACTAAAAGCTGAGTTAGATAAAGCAAAAGCAGCATTACCTGGTGTAGAAGCAAAAGTAAAATCAGCTCGTGATGAAGCTCTTGCAGCTGAAAAAGCTGTAGAAACAGCTCGTGAAGCATTAAAAACAGCAGCTGAGAAAAACTTAGCAAATCCAGAAATTGCAGCATATACTCTAGGTGAGTATGGAAGTTACAAAGTAACAGTAAGAGCTGTTGACTCAAACGGTGTTGTAACAACTCCAACAGTAGGAAAAACAGATTCAGGAGAAGTTACAGAAGACGCAGTTGCAGAAACAACTTACTACATCGTGGTCTCTAAACCTGAAAAATCTTCTGGAGCAGAAGGTCAAGAACAAACTGATTCAATGGAAACAGGATTCAAGACTGGTTTACCAAATAATGCAGAAGTATCTGACTACAAACTAGTTGATCCAGAATCAGGTAAAAAAGTAAGTTCTGTAACTACTGATGAAGGTACTTATGAAATTGATGAAAACACAGGTAAAGTGAACTTCACACCAGCTCCAGGATTTATCGGTACGGCTAAACCATTAACAGTTTCAGCTAATGTAACCTTAACAGGAGATGATGGTCAACCAGTAGTAGTAGAATCTTCAACTACTTACACACCAACTGTATACGGTGTTAAACCATCAAGTGATGAAACTAAAGGAAAACAAGGACAAACACAAGAATCTAAATCAGGAAAAGATCGTTTCTCTGAATTAAACACAGGAACTAACACTCCAGATGGCACAAATGTAGACTGGTCTACAGCTAAGTACTCACTAGAAGGTGCTGATGAAGAAGGTAAAGTTGTAGTAAAGGGCGAAGGAACATACACAATCGATAAAGATGGTAAAGTCACCTTCACACCAGAACCAAGCTTCAAAGGTAAAGCGCAAGGAGTAGAGGTTAAAGTAGCTGTAACAGCAACAGACTCAGAAGGAAATAAAGTTGAAGTTACATCTAGTGGAAACTACACTCCAGAAGTGGAAGAAGTAGAACCAACTGCAGAACCAAAAGAAACAAGTGGAAAACAAGGTAAACCACAAACTCAAGATGCAACGACAATGTTTAAAGAAGGTGACGAATCAGCACCAATCAATAAATCTACAGTGAAACTTGTAGATCCAAATGGTAATGAAGTCACAACAATGCCAGCTCTTAAAGATGGAAAAGAAGTGGGTACTTATACTTTAGATCCAGAAACTGGAGTGATTACATTCCAACCGAATAAAGACTTTACTGGAACACCAGACCCAGCGAAAGTAACAGCTGCAGACAAAAACGGAACAAAAGTAGAAACAACTTATACTCCAACTGTGACTCCAGTAGTACCAGAAGGACAAGATAAAACTACTACAAACCTTCAAGGAAAACCTCAACAAAGTAAAGTAGTCTTTACACCAGGGGACGATGAATTCCCAATCGATGAGAAAGTACCTGCAACATTTGAAGATGGAACGACTACAAAAGTAGTACCAGGAGAAGGGACTTATACAGTAGATCCAGATGGAACAGTTAAATTCCAACCAGAAAAAGACTTCACAGGTGTAGCTAAAGGTGTAACTGTAAAACGTGTTGATACAAACGGAACACCAGCTACTGCGAAATACACACCGATTGTTAAACCAGTAGTACCAGAAGGATTCGATAATGTGACTACAGGAGTGCAAGGTCAAGAGCAAAATGGTAAACCTTACTTCAAACCAGGAAATGAAGCAGTGCCAATCGATTACGATAAACCGGCAACACTACTTGATCCAGAAACGAAGCAACCTGTTCCTTCAAATGAACTTCCAGCGAAAGATCCAGAAGGAAATGTAATTGGTAAGTATACTTTAGATCCAACTACAGGAGTAGTGAAATTCACACCAAAAGATAAAAGTTATGTAGGGCCAGTACAACCAGTAACAGTTCAACGTGTTGATAAAAACAATACACCGGCAACAGCTGATTATACTCCAGTAATCGTAGGGGTTAAACCAACGGCTAAGCCAGCTGAATCAACTGATGTACAAGGTGCAACTCAAAAACAACCAATTACGTTCAAAGGTGGAACTGCAGACTTAGAAGATCCAGCTGGAAACCCAATTAAATCAGATCCAGTTCCGATTAATCCAGGTTCAGTTACATTAGTAGGTGAAAATGGAAAACCAACTGATGAAGTAGTTGTAAAAGATCCAAAAGATCCTAATAAAGTAATCGGTAAGTATACTCTTGTAAAAGAGCCTGGTAAAGATCCAGTTGCAGTATACACACCAGAAGACAAAACATACGTAGGAAAAGTTCCGCCGGTAACTATTCAAGCAGCAGATATGAACGGGACTCCAGTAAGAACTACGTACACACCTAACATTAAACCTGTTAAACCAACAGCAACACCAGCTAAAACAACAGATGTTCAAGGTAAAGCACAAACAGGATTACCAGAATTCAAAGGTGGAACAGTAACGGTTAATGGTGTACCAAAAACTGTTGAGATTGATGAAACAAAAGCTCCAAAACTAATTGATCCAACAACAGGACAACCAACTGATAAAGTTGTAGTAGAAGGAGAAGGAACATACACAATCGAAGATGGAAAAGTTAAATTCCAACCAGAACCACAATTTACAGGAACAGCTACAGGTGTAGAAGTTCAACGTGAAGATACAAACGGAACACCTGTAAAAGCTAAATACACTCCAACGGTAACTCCAGTTAAACCAACAGGAGAAGACGTAACATCAGAAGATGTACAAGGTGTAACTCAAATAGGGACACCAGTATTTAAAGGTGGAGATAAAGAAGTTCCGATTGATGGAACAGTACCTGCCAAATTAATCGATCCAGAAACAGGAAAACCAACTGATGAAGTTGTAGTAGAAGGAGAAGGAACTTATACTATCGACAAAGATGGTAATGTAACATTCACTCCAAATAAAGACTTCACAGGTCAAGCAACAGGAGTAACTGTTCAACGTCAAGATACGAATGGAACAACAGTTCAGGCGAAATATACACCTAAAGTTAAAGGTGTAACACCAACAGCAACACCAGCTAAATCTAAAGATATTCAAGGTAAAACACAAACAGGATTACCAGAATTCAAAGGTGGAACAGTAACGGTTAATGGTGTACCAAAAACTGTTGAGATTGATGAAACAGTAGCACCTAAACTTCTTGATCCAGAAACAGGAGAACCAACTGATGAACCAGTAGTAATTCCTGGAGAAGGAACATACACAATCGAAGATGGTAAAGTTAAATTCCAACCAGAACCACAATTTACTGGAAAAGGAGAAGGTGTAGAAGTTCAACGTGTAGATAAGAATGGAACGCCAGTAACAGCTAAGTATACTCCAAAAGTAGTACCAGTAACACCAACTGGAGAAGATGAAACATCAGTAGGACCTAAAGGTCAAACTCAAAAAGGAACACCAGTATTCAATGGTGGTTCAGTTAAAATCAATGGTAAAGAACAAACTGTTGAAATTGATAAGAATGTACCAGCGAAACTAATCGATCCTAAGACAGGTGATCCAGTTGATTCTGTAACAGTTGAAGGGGAAGGAACATACACAATTGATCCTAAGACTGGAGAAGTAACATTTAAACCAGAACCAGAATTCCTAGGAACAGCTACAGGGGTAACTGTACAACGTGTAGATAAGAACGGAACAGAAGTAACGGCTAAATACACTCCAACAGTAACACCAGTAACAGCGACTGTAGACAAAACTACAGAAGGACCTAAGAATACTCCTCAATCTGAAACTCCAGAGTTCACAGGGGATGTTGATTTAAATGTACCACCAACATTCTCTGATGGATCAACTACTATGGTTGTTGAAGGCGAAGGAACTTATACTATCGATAAAGATGGTAAAGTAACATTCACTCCAGAAAAAGATTACGTAGGAACTGGAGAAGGTGTAACTGTTGTAAGAAAAGATAAAGCAGGAAAAACAATTGCTGCTAAATACACTCCGACAGTCCGTCCAGGAACAGACTTCGTAGATGAAAATGGTAAAGAAATTCCAGGATTCCCAAGTAAAGATGGAGAACATCCAAGTGAGAAAATCCCAGGATATAGATATAAAGAAACAATCACTGATGAGCATGGAAATACTCGTCATATCTATGAACAAGTGAAAACATTCTTCAAGGATAAAGATGGGAATGAAATTCCAAAAGTTCCAACTGAAAAAGGTAAAACACCTAAGAAAGATATCCCAGGCTATCGCTTCGTAGAAACTAAGGAACTTCCAAATGGAGATACAGAACACATCTACGAACAAGTGAAAACATTCTTCAAGGATAAAGATGGAAATCCAATTCCAAATACTCCAACAGAAGAAGGTAAAACACCTAAGAAAGATATCCCAGGCTACCGATTCGTAGAAACGAAACCACTTCCGAACGGAGATGTTGAACATGTTTACGAAAAAGTAACGCCACCAGCTCCAACGCCTTCACCTGTTCCTCAACCAAATCCAGGTAGACAAACTACAACAACTTGGACAGATGAAAAAGGAAATCCATTGAAACCAACTGAACCAGGTTCTAAAGAGCCAGGAACAATTTCAGGTTATGAATATGTGAAGACTGTGACAGATTCAAATGGAAATATCAGACATATCTTCCAAAAAGTTGAGATGCCAACTCCAACCCCAGCTAAACCAGAAGTACCAGCAACTCCAGCGCAGCCAGTACGACTAACAGCAGTTAAGGAAGCTGAAGATAAACATGAATTGCCAAATACTGGTACAGAAGATAATGCTCGCCTTGCAGCACTTGGACTTCTTGGAGTCTTGAGTGGATTTGGTCTTGTAGCTCGTAAGAAGAAAGAAGATTAATTAAAATCTTTCTGATAAGTTTATACATTTATACAGTAGAAAACCAATGATGTAAAAGTCATTGGTTTTTCTGTAATATACAAATATTTTCTAAAAATAGATGTTTTATCATTCGTTAAAAACTGGTAAATATTTAC
>NZ_RJOG01000013.1:0-58041 GCF_003942965.1 Streptococcus mitis
TCATAAACCTCCATATATATTTATACATATATATTAAAAGAAAAGCCTAGTAAAGTCAAGAAAAAACAGCCTATGATAAAATAGGAAAATCGTAATTTACCATATTTTTGTGAACTACTAAACTGAAAATGAAGTTTGCAAAGCGATCGTTGAATTTAATTTTTTTATAGGAAAAGATTTTGTCAAAAATTCGTCAATCCCCTTGAAAAATCTAGCTAAATAGGGTATAATATAAATAATCATTTGTCGTAGGTTTTGTCTGAAATATTGTCCAGACAAGGCTCACAGCAGTTAAATCTTCTGAAAAAGTCAGATTTAGCTGCTCTTTTTGTGCTTTTTTTCAGGATTTCGCGTGTTTGTAACAAAGACTTAAAGATTCTGAAAATTCATCAAAAGGACACGGTGATAGGGGTTTTAAAAACCATATGACGATTAGAAAAGCCTGATTGACAAGGCTTGGAATTTATTTACAAAGGAGAATCATCTTGGCAGGACATGACGTTCAATACGGGAAACATCGTACCCGTCGTAGTTTTTCAAGAATCAAAGAAGTTCTTGACTTACCAAATTTGATTGAAATTCAAACTGACTCATTCAAAGATTTCCTAGACCATGGTCTTAAGGAAGTGTTTGAAGATGTATTGCCAATTTCAAACTTCACAGACACAATGGAGTTGGAATTTGTTGGATATGAAATCAAGGAACCAAAATATACGCTAGAAGAAGCTCGTATTCACGATGCTAGCTACTCAGCACCAATTTTTGTAACCTTCCGCTTGATCAATAAAGAAACAGGCGAAATCAAAACCCAAGAAGTTTTCTTTGGTGATTTCCCAATCATGACAGAAATGGGTACTTTCATCATCAATGGTGGTGAACGTATCATCGTATCTCAGTTGGTCCGCTCGCCGGGTGTTTACTTTAACGATAAAGTTGATAAAAACGGTAAAGTGGGCTACGGTTCAACTGTTATCCCTAACCGTGGAGCTTGGTTGGAACTTGAAAGTGACTCAAAAGATATCGCCTACACTCGTATCGACCGTACTCGTAAGATTCCATTTACGACATTGGTTCGTGCGCTTGGTTTCTCAGGTGATGATGAAATCTTTGATATCTTTGGTGACAGCGAATTGGTTCGCAACACTGTTGAAAAAGATATACATAAGAACCCAATGGACTCTCGTACCGACGAAGCTTTGAAAGAAATTTACGAACGTCTTCGTCCAGGTGAGCCTAAGACTGCTGAAAGCTCACGTAGCTTGCTTGTAGCTCGTTTCTTTGACCCACGTCGTTATGACTTGGCAGCTGTCGGTCGTTACAAAATCAATAAAAAACTCAATGTTAAAACACGTTTGCTTAATCAAACCATTGCAGAGCCATTGGTAGATCCTGAAACTGGAGAAATCTTGGTAGAAGCTGGTACAATCATGACTCGTAGCGTGATTGAAAGCATTGAAAGCCATTTGGATGGTGATTTGAACAAGATTGTCTACATTCCAAATGATGCAGCGGTTGTGACTGAGCCAGTTGTTCTTCAAAAATTCAAGGTTGTTGCTCCAACTGATCCAGACCGTGTTGTAACGATCATCGGTAATGCTAATCCAGATGACAAGGTTCGTATCGTCACTCCTGCAGATATCCTTGCTGAAATGAGCTACTTCCTCAATTTGGCTGAAGGACTTGGTCGTGTAGATGATATCGACCACCTTGGAAACCGTCGTATCCGTGCGGTTGGTGAATTGCTTGCCAACCAAGTACGTCTTGGACTTTCTCGTATGGAACGTAATGTCCGTGAACGTATGTCTGTTCAGGACAATGAAGTCTTGACACCACAACAAATTATCAACATCCGCCCTGTAACAGCTGCAGTTAAAGAATTCTTTGGTTCATCACAGTTGTCACAGTTCATGGACCAACACAACCCACTTTCTGAGTTGTCTCACAAACGCCGTTTGTCAGCCTTAGGGCCTGGTGGTTTGACACGTGACCGCGCTGGATATGAAGTACGTGACGTGCACTACACTCACTACGGCCGTATGTGTCCAATCGAGACACCTGAAGGACCTAACATCGGTTTGATCAATAACTTGTCATCTTATGGACACTTGAATAAGTATGGTTTTGTTCAAACGCCATACCGTAAAGTTGACCGTGAAACAGGTGTTGTTACTAACGAAATCGTTTGGTTGACAGCCGATGAAGAAGATGAATTTACTGTAGCACAGGCTAATTCTCGTCTGAATGAAGATGGAACATTTGCTGAGAAAGTTGTCATGGGACGTCACCAAGGGGTCAACCAAGAGTATCCAGCTAATGTTGTTGACTATATGGACGTATCACCAAAACAGGTAGTTGCCGTTGCGACAGCATGTATTCCTTTCTTGGAAAACGATGACTCCAACCGTGCCCTCATGGGAGCCAACATGCAACGTCAGGCTGTGCCATTGATTAATCCAAAAGCACCTTACGTTGGTACTGGTATGGAATACCAAGCAGCCCACGATTCAGGAGCTGCTGTGATTGCTCAGTATGACGGTAAAGTTACCTATGCAGATGCTGACAAGGTAGAAGTTCGTCGTGAAGATGGTTCATTGGACGTTTACCACATCCAAAAATTCCGTCGTTCAAACTCAGGTACTGCTTACAACCAACGCACTCTTGTAAAAGTTGGCGATGTTGTTGAAAAAGGCGATTTCATCGCTGACGGACCTTCTATGGAAAATGGAGAAATGGCGCTTGGACAAAACCCAATCGTTGCCTATATGACTTGGGAAGGTTACAACTTCGAGGATGCCGTTATCATGAGCGAACGCTTGGTGAAAGACGATGTCTACACATCTGTTCACCTTGAAGAATACGAATCAGAAACGCGCGATACAAAGCTTGGGCCTGAAGAAATCACTCGTGAAATTCCAAATGTTGGGGAAGACGCTCTTAAAGACCTTGACGAAATGGGTATTATCCGTATCGGTGCTGAGGTTAAAGAAGGTGATATCCTTGTAGGTAAAGTAACACCTAAGGGTGAGAAAGACCTTTCAGCTGAAGAACGTCTCTTGCACGCTATCTTCGGAGATAAATCTCGTGAAGTGCGTGATACTTCTCTTCGTGTACCACACGGTGCCGATGGTGTCGTTCGTGATGTTAAGATCTTTACACGTGCAAATGGAGATGAATTGCAATCAGGTGTTAATATGCTGGTTCGCGTCTACATCGCTCAGAAACGTAAGATCAAGGTCGGAGATAAGATGGCCGGACGCCACGGAAATAAAGGGGTTGTTTCTCGTATCGTTCCTGTAGAAGACATGCCTTACCTTCCAGACGGAACTCCAGTCGACATCATGTTGAACCCACTTGGGGTGCCATCACGTATGAATATTGGTCAGGTTATGGAGCTCCACCTTGGTATGGCTGCTCGTACTCTTGGTATTCATATCGCAACACCAGTCTTTGACGGAGCAAGTTCTGAAGACCTTTGGTCAACTGTTAAAGAAGCTGGTATGGATAGCGATGCCAAAACAATCCTTTACGATGGACGTACTGGGGAACCGTTTGATAACCGTGTTTCTGTCGGAGTCATGTACATGATCAAACTCCACCACATGGTTGATGATAAATTGCACGCGCGTTCAGTCGGACCTTACTCAACTGTTACCCAACAACCACTAGGAGGGAAAGCTCAGTTTGGTGGACAACGTTTCGGTGAGATGGAGGTTTGGGCTCTTGAAGCTTACGGTGCGTCAAATGTCCTTCAAGAAATCTTGACTTACAAGTCTGACGATATCAACGGACGTCTGAAAGCTTATGAAGCCATTACAAAAGGAAAACCAATTCCAAAACCAGGTGTTCCAGAATCCTTCCGAGTTCTTGTCAAAGAATTGCAATCTCTTGGTCTTGACATGCGTGTCCTTGACGAAGATGACCAAGAAGTGGAACTTCGTGACTTGGATGAAGGAATGGACGAAGATGTCATCCACGTAGATGACCTTGAAAAAGCCCGTGAAAAAGCAGCACAAGAGGCTAAAGCAGCCTTTGAAGCTGAAGAAGCTGAGAAAGCAACAAAAGCGGAAACAACAGAAGAAGCTGCTGAATAAGAATAAGCAGTTCACTTAGAATAGAAAGGGAAGAAATAGTGGTTGATGTAAATCGTTTTAAAAGTATGCAAATCACCCTAGCTTCTCCAAGCAAAGTCCGTTCATGGTCTTATGGAGAAGTCAAAAAACCTGAAACAATCAATTACCGTACCTTGAAACCAGAACGTGAAGGACTCTTTGATGAAGTTATCTTTGGTCCTACAAAAGACTGGGAATGTGCTTGTGGTAAGTACAAACGCATTCGTTACAGAGGAATTGTTTGTGACCGTTGTGGGGTTGAAGTAACGCGTACAAAAGTTCGTCGTGAGCGTATGGGGCATATCGAATTGAAAGCTCCTGTATCTCACATCTGGTACTTCAAGGGGATTCCAAGCCGTATGGGCTTGACCCTTGATATGAGTCCCCGTGCCCTCGAGGAAGTTATCTACTTTGCGGCTTATGTGGTGATTGATCCTAAGGATACACCACTTGAGCACAAGTCTATCATGACAGAGCGCGAATACCGTGAGCGCTTGCGTGAGTATGGTTATGGATCGTTCGTTGCCAAGATGGGTGCCGAAGCTATCCAAGACCTCTTGAAACAAGTAGATCTTGAAAAAGAAATTGCTGAACTCAAAGAAGAGTTAAAAACAGCGACTGGACAAAAACGTGTCAAAGCCATCCGTCGTTTGGATGTTTTGGATGCCTTTTACAAGTCTGGAAACAAACCTGAATGGATGATTCTCAACATCCTTCCGGTTATTCCACCAGATCTTCGTCCAATGTTGCAGTTGGATGGTGGCCGTTTTGCCTCATCTGACTTGAACGACCTTTACCGCCGTGTTATCAACCGTAACAACCGTTTGGCTCGTTTACTTGAGTTGAATGCACCAGGTATCATCGTTCAAAATGAGAAGCGTATGCTTCAAGAAGCGGTTGACGCTTTGATTGACAATGGTCGTCGTGGTCGTCCAATCACAGGACCAGGTAGCCGTCCTCTTAAATCATTGAGCCACATGCTTAAAGGTAAACAAGGACGCTTCCGTCAAAACTTGCTCGGTAAACGTGTTGACTTCTCAGGACGTTCCGTTATCGCCGTTGGCCCAACTCTTAAGATGTACCAATGTGGTGTGCCACGTGAAATGGCGATCGAGCTCTTTAAGCCATTCGTGATGCGTGAAATCGTTGCACGTGATATCGTGCAAAACGTGAAAGCAGCTAAACGCTTGGTCGAACGTGGAGATGAGCGTATCTGGGATATTCTTGAAGAAGTGATCAAAGAACACCCAGTGCTTTTGAACCGTGCACCGACCCTTCACCGTTTGGGTATCCAAGCCTTCGAGCCAGTCTTGATTGATGGTAAGGCCCTTCGCTTGCACCCACTTGTCTGTGAAGCCTACAATGCCGACTTTGACGGGGACCAAATGGCCATCCACGTACCACTTTCAGAAGAAGCCCAAGCAGAAGCTCGTATCTTGATGCTCGCTGCTGAGCACATCTTGAACCCGAAAGATGGTAAACCAGTTGTTACTCCATCTCAGGACATGGTTTTGGGTAACTACTACTTGACCATGGAAGAAGCTGGTCGTGAAGGTGAAGGAATGGTCTTCAAAGACCGTGACGAAGCGGTTATGGCTTACCGTAATGGTTATGTTCACCTCCACTCACGTGTTGGTATTGCAACAGACAGCCTCAACAAGCCTTGGACAGAAGAGCAAAAACACAAGGTCTTGCTTACAACAGTTGGTAAAATCCTCTTCAACGACATTATGCCAGAGGGTCTACCATACTTGCAAGAACCAAACAATGCCAACTTGACAGAAGGCGTTCCAGCTAAATACTTCTTGCCACTTGGTGGAGATATCAAGGAAGCAATCAGCAATCTGGAACTCAACCCTCCATTCAAGAAGAAAAACCTTGGAAATATCATCGCTGAAATCTTCAAACGTTTCCGTACGACAGAAACTTCTGCACTACTTGACCGCATGAAGAACCTCGGTTACCATCACTCAACTCTTGCAGGATTGACAGTGGGTATTGCCGATATCCCAGTCGTTGATGACAAGGCTGAAATCATTGAAGAATCACACAAACGTGTAGAACAAATCACAAAACAATTCCGTCGCGGTATGATTACAGACGACGAGCGTTACAATGCTGTTACAGCTGAATGGCGTGCTGCCCGTGAAAAACTAGAGAAACGTTTGATTGCCAACCAAGATCCTAAGAACCCAATCGTTATGATGATGGACTCTGGAGCCCGTGGTAACATCTCAAACTTCTCACAGCTTGCCGGTATGCGTGGTCTGATGGCGGCTCCGAACGGACGTATCATGGAATTACCAATCCTTTCAAACTTCCGCGAAGGTTTGTCAGTACTCGAAATGTTCTTCTCAACTCACGGTGCTCGTAAAGGTATGACCGATACGGCCCTTAAGACAGCCGACTCAGGTTACTTGACTCGTCGTTTGGTTGACGTTGCCCAAGACGTTATCATCCGTGAGGACGACTGTGGAACTGACCGTGGTCTCTTGATCCGTTCTATCGCAGAAGGAAAAGAAATGATCGAGTCTCTTGAAGAGCGTCTCAACGGTCGTTACACTAAGAAAACTGTTAAACATCCAGAAACTGGTGCAGTGATTATCGGTCCAAATGAGTTGATTACAGAAGACAAGGCGCGTGAAATTGTCAACGCTGGTGTGGAAGAAGTGACTATCCGCTCTGTATTTACATGTAACACTCGTCATGGTGTCTGCCGTCACTGTTATGGTATCAACTTGGCGACTGGTGATGCGGTTGAAGTTGGTGAAGCAGTCGGTACAATCGCTGCCCAATCTATCGGGGAACCTGGTACACAGCTTACAATGCGTACCTTCCACACGGGTGGGGTTGCCTCAAATACCGATATCACTCAGGGTCTTCCTCGTGTCCAAGAAATCTTTGAAGCCCGCAATCCTAAAGGGGAAGCGGTTATCACAGAGGTTAAAGGACAAGTTACCGCTATCGAAGAAGATGCATCAACTCGTACTAAGAAAGTCTTTGTTAAGGGTGAAACTGGCGAAGGTGAATATGTTGTTCCATTTACAGCTCGTATGCGTGTTGAAGTTGGAGACCAAGTAGCGCGTGGTGCTGCTCTGACAGAAGGCTCTATCCAACCAAAACGTCTCCTTGCAGTTCGTGATGTCTTGTCAGTTGAAACTTACCTTCTCGGTGAAGTACAAAAAGTTTACCGTAGCCAAGGGGTAGAAATCGGTGACAAACACATCGAGGTAATGGTTCGTCAAATGATCCGTAAAGTCCGTGTCATGGATCCAGGTGACACAGATCTTCTCATGGGTACCCTCATGGATATCAATGACTTTACAGATGCCAACAAAGATGTCCTTATCGCAGGTGGAGTTCCAGCGACAGGTCGCCCAGTTCTTATGGGAATTACTAAAGCCTCACTTGAAACAAATAGTTTCTTGTCAGCGGCTTCCTTCCAGGAAACAACTCGTGTCCTTACAGATGCAGCTATCCGCGGTAAGAAAGACCATCTCCTTGGACTTAAAGAAAATGTTATCATCGGTAAGATCATCCCAGCAGGTACTGGTATGGCCCGTTACCGTAACCTTGAACCACATGCTGTCAACGAAGAAGAATACCTTAATCCTCCAGTAGAGGAAGAAGGGAATGAAGAAACAACAGAAGTAGTTGTGGATACTGCCGTTGAAACTGTGGAAGAAACAGTAGAATAAAAGAGAATGAGAGAGCCTTCGGGTTCTCTTTTTTTCTGAAAACTTTCTCCATTTTTCCATGAAATGTGGTAAAATAAAAGAAAGAAGCTGACAAAGGAGACGGGTATGGAACAAACATTTTTTATCATTAAACCAGACGGTGTAAAAAGAGGGCTAGTGGGTGAAGTGTTGAAACGCATCGAACAACGTGGATTTATAATTGAAAAATTGGAGTTGCGTTCACAGCTTTCAGAAGAGTTGATTGACCAGCACTATCAGGACTTGGTTGGTCAGAGTTTTTACCCACCGATTCGTGAATTTATGACTTCAGGCTCAGTTCTTGTGGGTATCATCTCTGGTCCTAAAGTAATTGAAACTTGGCGGACTATGATGGGGGCAACTCGTCCAGAAGAAGCTTTACCAGGAACGATTCGAGGTGATTTTGCAAAAGCTGCTGGTGAAAACCAAGCTATTCAAAATGTTGTACATGGTTCAGATTCAGAAGAGTCAGCTAAGCGAGAAATTGCTCTTTGGTTTGAAGAGAAATAGTAAAAGTTTGATGTAAGGGATACTTGCATCAAACTTTTTTGCATTTTAGAGTAGAAAACTGACAGTTGAGAAATACTCTAGCAATGATGAGGATTTCTAGCATATAATAAGAGCAAGTAAGGAGGAAGAATGATGGAAAAAATGAAAAAGCAAATTCGTGTTTTGTTATTGTTTACGATTTTTGGTATTAGTAGCTGTTCTTGTTTAAGTTTATCGACTTGGGCCTTGATGTTAAATCAAAACTGCTTCTATTATTTAGTTGGCATGTTGCTCCTTGCAAGTATTGGGGCAGGGATAAACTACTATAGTGGACAGAGAAATCAATCTTATTCAGTTTTTAAGGAAGATAAGCAACAATTCTTGTATAGTCTGTTGCTCTTAGTAAACATTTTGGGTTTAGCTTTAATTGTCATAGAACATATCCTTGCAGGAAATGCATCCGTGGAAGGATTTGTGGAAGCCTTTCTACCGAGTTTCTTTTTCTTATTTGGGATTGATTTGCTAGTCTTTTTACCTATTCAGAAGTATGTAAATGGATTGAAAAAGATTTTGGGTAAGAAGGAAATCTGTTTTATTAGTGGACTAGCTATTCTAATCTTTCTCAGAAATCCTTGGATGCTATTGTCCATGACCTTTTATATTGCCTTGGGAATGCTATTTCTAGGACTGTTGGTGCCAAAAGTCATTCGTTGGGAAGTTTCATTTTACAGTCATTTGATGAGAGATATCTTGTTAGTTGTCTTTTTACTGTTCCTATTTTAAGATCATAACAAGGACTGGTTCAAGTTTTTAATTCATAATATGGAATTCATAGATAATACCTAGACAAAGAACAAGTTTTTGGTATAATAGAAACATGTACACTAAAAACGAAGAAGACTTACAATCCTTAGGTGAGCGTTTGGGCTGTTTATTAGAAAAGAATGATGTTTTAATTCTAACTGGAGAACTTGGAGCAGGCAAAACGACCTTTACAAAAGGCCTTGCTAAAGGATTACATATTTCTCAGATGATTAAGAGTCCAACCTATACTATTGTGAGGGAGTATGAAGGTCGTCTTCCTCTTTATCATTTAGATATTTATCGTATAGAGGGGGATGCTGATTCTATTGATTTAGATG
Source organism: Streptococcus mitis (assembly GCF_003942965.1). Taxonomy (GTDB): domain Bacteria; phylum Bacillota; class Bacilli; order Lactobacillales; family Streptococcaceae; genus Streptococcus; species Streptococcus mitis_BH. The sequence continues at coordinate 9,457 of NZ_RJOG01000013.1, forward strand.
AGTTTCTCTTTGGTGGCGGCGTGACTGTCATCGAGTGGGGAAATCTCTTAGGTGATGTCCTACCAGATACTTATTTAGAGTTGGAAATTCTAAAAGAAGGAGACGGTCGCAGGCTGAATTTCCAAGCAAAGGGTTTACGTGCAGAAAAACTCTTAGAGGAGCTTCAACATGGAGTATGAGTTGCTCATTAGGGAAGCAGAAGTTGAAGATGCGGCTGAGTTAGTATCATTTTTAAATCGTGTCAGTCTAGAAACAGATTTTACCAGTCTGGACAGGGAAGGTATTCTGTTGACAGATACTGAGATGGAGTTGTTTTTGAATAAACAGGCTCATTCAGAAAATCAAATTACTTTACTTGCCTTGCTGAATGATGAAATTGCTGGTCTGGTAAATATCACAGCTGATCAACGTAAGAGAGTTCGTCATATTGGAGATCTTTTTATTGTGATCGGTAAGAAATATTGGAATAATGGACTGGGGAGTTTGTTACTTGAAGAAGTCGTAGAATGGGCGCAGGCTAGTGGCGTTCTTCGTAGACTTCAACTCACTGTCCAAACTCGTAATCAAGCTGCAGTTCATTTATATCAAAAGAATGATTTTGTAATTGAAGGTAGACAAGAGCGCGGTGCGTACATAGAAGAAGGGAAATTTATAGATGTTTACCTGATGGGTAGACTGATAGATTAATAGAAATATGGTTAAAAAAATTATTGGAATGGTGCTAGCTTTTCTAGCTGTGACAGTTTTGGGTGTGGGTGTTTTTGCTTATACCATTTATCAACAAGGTACAGAAACTTTATCAAGAACTTATAAAAAAATTGGTGAAGAAACCAATGTTATTGAGGCGACTGAACCCTTAACGATCCTTTTAATGGGAGTTGATACTGGAAATGAGGAACGAACTGACCCTTGGGAGGGAAATAGTGATTCCATGATTCTCTTGACGGTTAATCCGCACACGAAAAAGACAACGATGTTGAGTTTGGAACGTGATATCTTGACTAAAATTCAGCATAAAGATGGTCAGATTGAGGAAGCAAAACTAAACGCCGCATATGCGGGTGGAGGTGCAGAATTAGCTATCTCAACTATTCAGAAGATGATGAACATCCATATTGACCGCTATATTATGGTCAATATGCACGGATTGCAACAATTAGTTGATGCAGTGGGTGGTATAACCGTCAACAACACTCTAGGTTTCCCGATTTCTATCAGTGACCAAGAGGAATTTAATACCATTTCTATTGGTGTTGGTCAACAAACTCTAAATGGAGATGAAGCTCTTGTTTATTCTCGCATGCGCTACCAGGACCCAGAAGGGGACTACGGACGTCAGAAACGTCAGCGTGAAGTCATTCAAAAGGTTGTTGAAAAAGTTCTTAGTTTGAATAGTGTTAGTCACTATCAATCTATCTTAAAAGCCCTAAGTACCAATATGCAGACCAACATTGATTTGTCAGCGAAAAGTATTCCACAATTACTTGGTTATCAAAATTCCTTCAAGAATATTGAAACATATCAATTGCGAGGAGAAGATGCGGAACTGCAGGGCATTTCTTACCAGATTGTTACAACTGAGCATATGTTGGAAATGCAAAATCTCTTGAGAACTTCACTTGATAAACCAAAGGTGACAGAGTTAGAGACGAATGCAGTTTTATATGAGGGCCTTTTTGGAAACCAAAATGGTATCGGTTTGGGAATAGGTACGATTAATAACACAACAAATCAAGAAGATGTAGAATAATCTAATTTATAGTTGAAATCGTGGGAAATTTCCTGCGATTTTTTCAAAAAAATACGAATAGATAGGTAGGAGGAAACATGAAAGCAGAAATCATTGCTGTTGGAACAGAGATTTTGACAGGACAGATTGTTAATACTAATGCCCAGTTTTTATCGGAAAAACTAGCAGAGATTGGGGTAGACGTATATTTTCAGACGGCTGTAGGAGACAATGAAGCTCGTCTCTTGTCTTTGCTTGAGATTGCCAGTCAACGTAGTAGTCTGGTGATTTTAACAGGTGGTTTGGGACCAACTGAGGACGATTTGACCAAACAAACTCTGGCTAAATTTTTAGGGAAAGAATTAGTCTTCGATCCTCAGGCTCAGGAGAAGTTGGATGTCTTTTTTGCCCAGCGACCAGACTATGCCCGAACACCGAATAACGAAAGACAAGCTCAACTTGTAGAAGGAGCGACTCCACTGCCAAATGAAACAGGACTGGCTGTGGGAGGAATATTGGAAGTCGATGGAGTGACCTACGTTGTCCTTCCAGGTCCACCAAGTGAATTAAAACCCATGGTCTTAAACCAACTTCTACCCAAGTTGATGACAGGGAGCAAGCTATATTCCCGAGTTCTTCGTTTCTTTGGGATTGGCGAAAGTCAGCTGGTTACGATTTTGGCTGATTTAATTGATAATCAGACCGATCCTACCTTGGCACCTTATGCTAAGACAGGAGAAGTCACTCTGCGCCTGTCAACAAAGGCTAGCAGTCAAGAAAAGGCAAATCAGGCGCTGGATATCTTGGAAAATCAAATCTTGGATCACCAGACTTTCGAAGGAATTCCTTTACGAGACCTCTGTTATGGTTATGGGGAAGAGTCCAGCTTGGCCAGCATTGTGATAGAGGAACTGAAAAAACAAGGGAAAACCATCACGGCTGCAGAGAGTTTGACGGCAGGGCTTTTCCAAGCCAATGTAGCAGATTTTTCAGGAGCTTCAAGTATATTTAAGGGTGGTTTTGTGACCTATAGCTTGGATGAAAAATCAAAAATGTTGGATATTCCTGTCAAGGATTTGGAAGAGTATGGTGTGGTGTCTGAATTTACAGCTCAAAAGATGGCTGAGCAGGCACGAATCAAGACCCAGTCTGATTTTGGCCTTAGTTTGACTGGAGTGGCAGGACCAGATAGCCTAGAAGGACATCCAGCTGGGACAGTCTTCATAGGCTTGGCACAGGAGCAAGGAACTGAGGTCATCAAGGTTAATATTGGAGGCAGAAGTCGAGCAGATGTACGTCACATTGCGGTTATGCATGCCTTTAACCTAGTTCGCAAGGCTTTATTAAGTGACTAACTTTTGATATAATAGTAGATAGGTCTGAGGACCATTAGAATGTAGGAGAATAGAATGGCGAAGAAACCAAAAAAATTAGATGAAATTTCAAAAAAATTCGGGGCTGAACGTGAAAAAGCCTTGAATGACGCTCTTAAACTGATTGAGAAAGACTTTGGTAAAGGATCAATCATGCGTTTGGGTGAACGTGCCGAGCAAAAGGTGCAAGTGATGAGCTCAGGTTCTTTAGCTTTGGACATTGCCCTTGGTTCAGGTGGTTATCCTAAGGGACGTATCATTGAAATCTATGGACCAGAGTCATCTGGTAAGACAACGGTTGCCCTTCATGCAGTCGCGCAAGCACAAAAAGAAGGTGGTATTGCAGCCTTTATCGATGCGGAACATGCCCTTGATCCAGCTTATGCTGCGGCCCTTGGTGTCAACATTGACGAATTGCTCTTGTCACAACCAGACTCAGGAGAGCAAGGTCTTGAGATTGCAGGAAAATTGATTGACTCAGGTGCTGTAGATCTTGTCGTGGTCGACTCAGTTGCTGCCCTTGTACCACGTGCGGAAATTGATGGAGATATCGGAGATAGCCACGTTGGTTTGCAGGCTCGTATGATGAGCCAGGCTATGCGTAAGCTCGGTGCTTCTATCAATAAAACAAAAACTATTGCCATCTTTATCAACCAATTGCGTGAAAAAGTTGGGGTTATGTTTGGAAATCCAGAAACAACTCCTGGTGGACGTGCTTTGAAATTCTACGCTTCAGTGCGTTTGGATGTTCGTGGAAGCACACAAATCAAGGGAACTGGTGACCAAAAAGACACCAACGTCGGTAAAGAAACTAAGATCAAGGTCGTGAAAAATAAGGTGGCTCCACCGTTTAAGGAAGCCTTCGTTGAAATCATGTACGGAGAAGGTATTTCTAAGACTGGTGAACTTTTGAAGATCGCAAGCGATTTGGATATCATCAAAAAAGCAGGAGCTTGGTACTCTTACAAGGATGAGAAAATCGGGCAAGGTTCTGAAAATGCTAAGAAATACTTGGCAGATAACCCAGAAGTCTTTGATGAGATTGACCATCAAGTCCGTGTTCAATTTGGTTTGATTGATGGAGAAGAAGCTGTTGAAAGCAAAAAAGATGAAGCAGTTCAAGCAGATTCTGTGAATGAAGAGGTAACTCTTGACCTAGGCGATGAGCTTGAAATCGAAATTGAAGAATAAGCTGTCAAAGTAGTGGAGAAATCCACTGCTTTTTCGATTCTTTGTTCAATATTTCAGATTGCCTATAGTTTGCTGTTTCTTGTCGCTCCTCTAGAAAGCTGATATAATAGCCTTATGAATAAAAAACGAACAGTGGACCTGATACATGGTCCAATTCTTCCCTCGCTCTTAAGCTTCGCCTTCCCAATCTTGCTATCAAATATTTTTCAACAGCTCTATAACACTGCTGATGTCTTGATTGTTGGGCGTTTTCTTGGTCAAGAATCCTTGGCAGCGGTAGGGGCGACGACAGCGATTTTTGACCTGATTGTAGGTTTTACTCTTGGTGTTGGTAATGGCATGGGGATTGTCATTGCCCGCTATTATGGAGCTCGGAATTTCACTAAAATCAAGGAGGCAGTAGCAGCCACCTGGATTTTAGGTGCTCTTTTGAGTATTGTAGTTATGCTGCTGGGATTTCTTGGTTTGTATCCTCTCTTGCAATACCTAGATACTCCTGCAGAAATTCTTCCCCAGTCCTATCAATATATTTCTATGATTGTGACCTGTGTCGGTGTCAGCTTTGCCTATAATCTCTTTGCAGGTTTGTTGCGGTCCATTGGGGACAGTCTGGCAGCGCTTGGATTTCTGATTTTCTCTGCTCTTGTCAATGTGGTTCTGGATCTCTATTTTATTACGCAATTGCATCTTGGAGTTCAATCGGCGGGACTTGCTACCATCATTTCGCAAGGCTTATCAGCGGTTCTTTGCTTTTATTATATTCGTAAAAGTGTGCCAGAACTCTTGCCACAGTTTAAACATTTCAAATGGGACAAGGTCTTATACGCAGATCTCTTGGAGCAAGGTTTGGCTATGGGCTTGATGAGTTCAATTGTATCTATCGGCAGTGTGATTTTACAGTCTTCTGTTAATACTTTTGGAGCCGTGATTATTAGTGCTCAAACAGCGGCGCGACGCATTATGGCCTTTGCCCTTCTTCCTATGACCGCTATTTCTGCCTCGATGACGACCTTTGCTTCTCAGAATTTAGGTGCTAAGCGCCCAGACCGCATTGTTCAAGGTCTTCGAATCGGCAGTCGTTTGAGTATGTCATGGGCAGTTTTTGTTTGTGTCTTCCTCTTTTTTGCCAGTCCAGCCTTGGTCTCCTTCTTGGCTAGTTCGACAGATGGTTACTTGATAGAAAATGGAAGTCTCTATCTGCAAATCAGCTCAGCCTTTTATCCCATTTTGAGCCTCTTGTTGATTTATCGCAATTGCTTGCAGGGCTTGGGGCAAAAGGTCCTTCCTCTGGTTTCCAGCTTTATCGAACTAATCGGGAAAATTGCTTTTGTGGTCTTGATTATCCCTTGGGCAGGCTATAGAGGAGTTATCTTTTGCGAACCCCTAATCTGGGTTGCCATGACAGTTCAACTTTACTTCTCATTATTCCGTCACCCCTTGATAAAAGAAGGTAAGGCTATCTTGGCAACAAAAGTGTCATCATAGCTCGATTTGCTGAATAAAATCCATTTCCTCTAGTGAAAATCGAAAAAACTTGTGTTATAATAAGAAAGATTAAAATGTGAAAAAAGGAGATTCCTAATGGGACGTAAATGGGCCAATATCGTAGCCAAGAAAACGGCTAAAGATGGAGCTAACTCTAAAGTATATGCAAAATTTGGTGTAGAAATCTATGTAGCAGCTAAAAAAGGTGATCCAGATCCAGAATCAAACTCAGCTTTGAAATTCGTTATCGACCGTGCTAAACAAGCCCAAGTGCCAAAACACGTTATCGATAAAGCTTTGGACAAGGCTAAAGGAAACACAGACGAAACCTTTACAGAAGGACGTTACGAAGGTTTTGGACCAAATGGTTCTATGCTGATTGTTGATACTTTGACTTCAAATGTCAACCGTACAGCGGCTAATGTCCGTGCAGCCTTTGGTAAAAACGGCGGAAACATGGGCGCTTCAGGTTCTGTTTCTTACCTCTTTGATAACAAAGGTGTTATTGTATTTGCAGGTGAAGATGCGGACGCGGTCTTTGAGCAATTGCTCGAAGCAGATGTGGATGTGGATGATGTAGAAGCAGAAGAAGGTACAATCACAGTTTACACAGCTCCAACTGACCTTCATAAGGCTATTGTTGCCCTTCGTGAGTCAGGTATCGAAGAATTCCAAGTTACTGAATTGGAAATGATTCCTCAGTCAGAAGTGGAATTGTCAGGCGATGACCTTGAAACCTTTGAAAAACTTTACAGCGTTCTTGAAGACGACGAAGACGTACAAAAGATTTATACGAACGTAGACGGGTTCTAATTTAACCTAGAGAACATAATCCTAAGTGAAAAAATCACTTGGGATTTTTTTAATCAAGAAAATAGTTCTCTAGGAAACTTTTTCTTGACATCTCTTTTCAAAGTGGTAAAATAGTTCTCATGGAAACTTATTTAGTTCCTAGGAGAACTAAATGTGATGGTTAGAAAGGAGTTAGTATGGATAAACCAATGTTAGTCTTTAAGCGTTTTGGTCATCAGATTCACCTGATGGTGCAAAAGGAAGCCAAACGTTGTGGTATTGAATTTATGGGTGGGCCTCAAGGTCAGGTTGTACGTTTTTTGGATAATCGTGAGAAAAACCAAGACTTGGTCTTGATTAAAGATATCGAGCAGGAACTCAATATTACCAAGTCTGTTGCTAGTAATTTGGTCAAGCGTATGGTGCAAAATGGTTTGGTGGAATTGGAGGCGAATCCTAGCGATAAGCGGGCAAAATTTGTTCGTTTGACGGACAAAGCACGTTCTCAGATGCAGCAGGTTAAGGCCTTTTTTAAACGCATAGACAAGCAGTTGTTGGCAGATGTAGATGAAGGTGAATTACTGATTTTTGAGAAAGTCCTGGCTCAACTACAGGAAAATATCAAGAGAATAGGAGGAGATAATGAAGAAATTAGCAAAACGAATTAGTGGAAAAGAATGGGGGATGATTTTACTAGCCATTCTCTTTACCTGCTTTTCGGTTTATCTAGAGTTGGAAGTGCCGACCTATATCTCTAAAATTACGGATTTGCTGGGAACTCAAGGAACCAACTTGGATGAGTTATGGCAGCCAGCCAGCATGATGGTTGGAATGTCCTTTCTTGCCTTCTTGTCCTCAGTTGCAGTTGGATTTTTTGCATCTAGAGTGGCAGCTTCTTATACTAGTAGGCTGAGAAGTGATATTTTTAACCGAGTTTTGGATTACTCGCAGACAGAGATTAAAAAATTCTCTATTCCCAGTCTTTTAACTCGTACCACCAATGACATTACTCAAGTTCAAATGTTGATTACCATGGGTTTGCAAGTAGTTACACGAGGTCCGATTATGGCTATCTGGGCCATCGGGAAGATTTTAGGACATTCAGAATACTGGTTCTGGGCCGTACTTGTGGCAGTGATTGTCAATGTTTTGATGACGACAGTTTTGATGACGCTAGCCTTTCCAAAACAGTCTTTGATTCAAAGTCTGACTGATAAACTGAACAATATCACTCGTGAAAGTTTAACAGGTATTCGTGTTGTTCGTGCCTACAATGCAGAGGATTACCAAAATGACAAATTTGCAGCAGCAAATGATGAATTGACACGCTTGAACTTGTTTGTTAATCGTCTCATGGCTATTTTAAATCCCATCATGATGGGGATTTCAAGTGGTTTAAGTGTGGCGATTTACTGGATTGGGGCCTATGTAATTAACGACGCTGCTCCAACAGCGCGTCTCCCTCTATTTAGTGACATGGTTGTTTTCATGTCCTATGCCATGCAGGTTGTCATGGGCTTCCTTCTCATGGGGGCGCTCTTCATTGTTCTTCCCCGAACCATGGTATCTGCTAAGCGGATCAATCAGGTTTTAGATTTGCATTCCTCTATCCAAAATCCTGCTCAAGTGCAGCAGGCTGATGAAAACCTCAAAGGCCAGATTGAATTTAAGGATGTGACCTTCCGTTATGCGGCAAATTCGGAGGCGGTTATTGAACATGTTAGCTTCAAGGCAGAAGAGGGTCAAACAGTGGCCTTTATTGGGTCAACAGGTTCTGGTAAATCAACTCTTGTCAATCTGATTCCACGTTTTTACGACGTATCAGCAGGAGAAATTCTGGTGGATGGTGTCAATGTTCAAGACTATGACTTGGAAGATTTGCGCAACAAGGTTGGTTATATTCCTCAGAAAGCGATTCTCTTTTCAGGTGATGTCAAGGACAATCTAGACTTTGGACAGAGTCTAGAAACGCCGCTTAGTGAGCAGGCCATGTGGCAGGCTTTGGAGTTGGCCCAGTCTAAGAATTTTATCGAAGATAAGGAAGCTGGCTTAGATTCAGAAGTGGCCCAAGGAGGAACCAACTTCTCAGGTGGCCAAAGACAGCGTCTGGCCATTGCACGTGCCTTGGCTCGGAAGCCAGAGATCCTTATCTTTGACGACTCTTTCTCTGCTCTGGATTACAAGACAGATCGCACTTTGCGTCAAGATTTAGCTGAAAGAACTAAGTCTATGACCAAGCTCATTGTTGCACAGCGTATTTCAACGATTATGGATGCAGATTTGATTTTGGTCTTGGAGCAAGGTAAAGTAGTGGGGCAAGGCACCCACAAGGAACTTCTAGCTAATAACGAAGTTTACCAAGAAATTGCCTATTCACAACTATCGAAGGAGGAATTGGAACATGGAAAATAAGAAAATGTCTCTCTGGAAACAGAGTAAACCCTATCTTGCAGGCCTCCAGTTTGCCCTTCTAATCGCCTTTCTAGCAACAATCCTATCCAATATCATTACTGTTTATGGGCCAACCCGTATTAAGGAAATGACTAATATCATTGCCAGTGGTCTGGAAACAAGTGTGGATGTCGCGGCAGTTGCAGCTATTGGTGGTTTTTTGGCCGTCATTTATGTGATCGGACTTCTATCAAATTATTTGCAGGCCTTTCTGTTTACAACAGCTATTCAACGTTTTTCAGAGCGTTTGAGAAGAGCGATTGCAGAGAAAATCAATAGCCTACCATTGGGATATTTTGATGGGCACTCTCAGGGGGATACTTTGTCTCGTGTAACCAATGACGTTGACACTGCAGCACAGTCCCTGAATCAAAGTCTGGGAACAGTTCTTTCATCTAGTTTACTGGTCGTGGCAGTCTTGGTAACCATGTTTGGGATGAACTGGATTTTAGCCTTGGTGACGGTTGTTTCAACCCTTATTGGTTTTGTTTTCGTGTCCGTCTTTATGGGCAAATCCCAGGGCTTCTTTAAGAGTCAGCAACAAGATTTGGCAGCTGTCAATGGCTATGTGGAGGAAATGTACTCTGGCCATAATGTGGTGACCAGTTATAATGCCATCGAAAGTACGAAAGAAGAATTTGCGAAATTAAACCATCGTCTGTATGATAGTATCTGGAAATCTCAGTTTATTTCAGGGATTATGATGCCGATTATGATGTTTATTGGGAACTTTAGCTATGCTTTGGTGATTATCGTTGGTGCAGTCTTGGCCTTAAATGGACACATCAGTATCGGGATTATTGTTGCCTTTATGGCCTACGTTCGTATCTTTTCTCAGCCTCTTTCACAAATTGCCCAAGGGATTACCAGTCTTCAGCAGGCAAGTGCAGCCATGGGACGTGTCTTCGAATTCCTAGCTGAAGAGGAAATGGAAGACGAATCCCATAAAGAAAGACAATTGAGCGATATGAAAGGTCAAGTAGTCTTTGATCGAGTCTCTTTTGGTTACACACCAGAGCGAACCATCATCCATGACTTTTCTGCGACTGCTCATGCAGGTCAAAAGGTTGCCATTGTCGGACCGACCGGAGCTGGTAAGACAACCATTGTCAACCTTTTGATGAAGTTCTATGAGATTGATAAGGGAAGTATCCGTATCGATGGTGTAGATACCAAAGAGATGAAGCGTTCGGAAGTGCACGATTCCTTTTCAATGGTCTTGCAGGACACCTGGCTCTTTGAAGGAACCATTCGCGACAATCTTATCTATAACCAAGAGGGTATTAGTGATGATCGCGTGATTGAAGCCAGCAAGGCTGTAGGAATTCACCACTTTATTATGACCCTACCAGATGGTTACGATACCGTCTTGGATGATACAGTGACCTTGTCTGTCGGACAAAAACAACTCTTGACCATTGCTCGTGCTTTGCTGAAAGATGCACCACTCCTAATCCTAGATGAGGCGACTTCTTCTGTTGATACTCGGACGGAAGAATTAATCCAGAAAGCCATGGATCGTTTGATGGAGGGAAGAACTTCCTTCGTCATCGCCCACCGCTTGTCTACTATCCGAAATGCTGATCTGATTCTTGTCATGAAAGATGGCAATATCATCGAGCAAGGCAATCATGATGAGCTGATGGCACAAGTTGGTTTCTACGCTGACCTCTACAACAGTCAATTTACAGAAGACGAAGCAGAAGAATAAACCAAAAGAAGGCTTGACGACCTTCTTTTTCTGCACTATACTAGAAGACAAGTGCTTCCCTATAAGCAAAATTTGAGTAAGTGATGAGAAAATATATGAAAAATTATCAAGAATGGTATGACCACGTTGCTGCTAATATTAAAAATAAGCCCTTTCTTCTGAGCTTGTTAAGAACTTTCAATCGGTTTATGACAGTAGTTATGCCTATGATTTATCTAACCTTGTTAGCAACTACCTATCTCCAACAAGAATTTGGAAAACAGGTCTTGATGTATGTGTTTGTCCCTGCTACAGGCTTTGTGATTTTATCCTTCCTTCGTAAGAAAATCAATTCCCCTAGGCCTTATGAAGTTTGGGAAATTGTACCGCTACTAGACAGAGATAGCTCTGGTCAGTCTATGCCCAGTCGTCATGTCTTTTCAGCAACCATTATCTCCATGGCTTGCTTGCATGCTAGTCTAACTATGGGGATGATTTGTTTGACCTTATCAGCCTTCCTAGGTCTAGTAAGAGTCTTAGGGGGAGTGCATTATCCCAAGGATGTAGTGGTTGGCTATATTTGTGGTCTTGTGTGGGGTGTGATTTTCTTTCTATGTTGACCTGTAAGTTAAGGTAGCCTTACAACCACTTACGAGTCTAAAGTAACCACTTGCTTTTTTGCTCTTGTTTTCTTATTTTGGCTTTGATATAGTAGAGTCAGAAAGGAGATGGAATGAAGTTACGAATCGAAATTGACAGCAATTTAGAGGAAACTGAAATTATCATCAAGGCAGCGACTTTGACAGATGAGATTGCGGATTTACAACGGCTCTTGCAAGAGTCCAAGTCTCCTAGGTTGATTTTTTACAAGGGGACGGGTGAATATTATCTGGACTTGTCGGAAATTCTCTTCTTTGAGACGGAAGGTAGCAAGATTTATGCCCATACCCATAAAGATGCCTACGAAGTTCGGCTCAAACTCTATGAGTTAGAGGCTATCCTTCCTCGCTATTTTAGTCGAGTATCCAAGTCAACTATCGCTAATATTCGGCAAATCTATTCGGTGGACAAGTCCTTTTCAGGAACGGGCACCATTTCCTTTTATCAGACCCACAAGGAGGTTCATGTCTCACGACATTACCAATCCCTCCTAAAAGAAAATCTAAGAAACATGAGGTAAGAACATGAAAAAGAAAGCATTTGGTATTGTGTTGCTCATTTTGGCGGCTTTAATATTATTACAAGGGCATTTTGGAATCCCTTTATTCGGTGGGCAAATTTGGCCCTTGCTCGGTATTGCATTTTTTGCCTATCAATCAGTTGAAGCTTTGCTTCGTCGTCATCTGACTTCAGCAGTTTTTACAGCTTTTGTAGCTCTCATGATTGCTAATCATTTTTATGACATCTTACCTATTCCAAATCAGTCATTGTTCTGGGCTAGTATTCTAATTGTTCTTGGAGTTAGTTATTTGACTCACTCTAACAGAACATGGAATGGTAAGAAATGGTGGTTCGATGGTGAAAAGACCATTCTTACAGACAAGGAAGTCGCTTTTGGTAGTGGAACCTTCTATAAACAAGATCAAGATCTTGTAGACGACCAAGTAGAAGTCGCTTTTGGAAATGCAAAAATCTACTATGACAACTCAGAGATGTTAGGTGATTTTGCAACTTTAAATATTGAAGTCGCTTTTGGTAATGCAACCGTCTATGTTCCACAACACTGGCGTGTAGATTTGAAAGTAGAAACATCCTTTGGTGCAGCCAAGGCAGATGCTCCTGTAGCGCCAACAAGCAAAACCTTGATTATTCGCGGGGAAGTGGCTTTTGGTAAACTTGGTGTTGTCTACGTCAAATAAAAAAATCTTCCAATTCCCTTGCAAAAATGAAGAAAGTGTGATAACATAGTACGGTATGTGGTGCTAGCACATCCGCTATATTAGATCTAATAGGAGGAAAACACAATGGCTAAAGTATGTTACTTTACAGGTCGTAAGACTGTATCAGGAAACAACCGTTCACACGCGATGAACCAAACAAAACGTGCCGTAAAACCAAACCTTCAAAAAGTTACTGTTCTTATCGATGGTAAACCTAAAAAAGTTTGGGCTTCAGCTCGTGCTTTGAAATCAGGTAAAGTTGAACGCGTTTAATAATAAAAGTAAGGAGACCTTAGGGTCTTTTTTCTTTTGTTGTGGGTATAAAATCATTTGAAAAACGGAGTAAATATCCGCTGATACAGTATTCTGCTTTTACACTTGGGCTGAAATATGATAAAATAGAGTATCAACTAGTTGAGGTAAAAAGGATGACTGTAAAAATTAATACAAAAGATGGTCAAATCGAACTAACAGATGAAGTGATTGCAACCGTAGTAGGTGGAGCAGCAACTGAGATTTTTGGTGTGGTCGGTATGGCTAGTAAAAATGCCCTCAAAGATAATTTCCAAGCCCTTCTAGGTAAGGAAAATTATTCTAAAGGTGTCGTCGTAAAGGCGGCCGAAGATGGTAGTATTGCAGTTGATGTATATACCGTGTTGAGTTACGGAACAAAGATTAGCGAAGTGTCAAAAAACATTCAAGAGCGTGTTCGTTTTAGCTTGGAAAACCAGCTTGGAATTACTGCTCAGACTGTAAATGTCTACATTCAAAATATCAAAGTTGTAGGAGAATAACCGTGTCAAAAATTACTACTAGCTTATTTCAAGAAATGGTGCAGGCTGCATCAACTCGCTTGAATAAGCAAGCTGAATATGTCAATTCATTAAACGTCTTCCCAGTTCCAGATGGAGATACTGGTACAAATATGGGAATGACCATTGAAAATGGTGCTAAGGAAGTTGCAGACAAGCCAGCTTCTACAGTTGGAGAGGTAGCGAGTATTCTTGCTAAAGGGCTTTTGATGGGTGCGCGTGGGAACTCAGGAGTTATTACGTCTCAGCTTTTCCGTGGATTTTCACAAGCCATCAAGGATAAAGACGAGTTAACAGGTCAAGACTTAGCCCTTGCCTTCCAATCAGGTGTGGAAGTTGCCTACAAGGCCGTAATGAAACCAGTTGAAGGAACGATTTTGACAGTTTCTCGTGGTGCTGCTATCGGTGCTAAGAAAAAAGCTGAGCAAACAGATGATGCTGTTGAAGTAATGCGTGCAGCCTTGGAAGGTGCTAAAACAGCTCTAGCTAAAACACCAGACATGCTTCCAGTATTGAAAGAAGTTGGCGTTGTGGATTCAGGTGGTCAAGGACTGGTCTTCATCTATGAAGGTTTCCTTTCAGCCCTTACTGGTGAATATATTGCATCTGAGGACTTTGTAGCGACTCCTGCTAATATGAGTGAAATGATCAATGCGGAGCACCACAAGTCTGTAGCTGGTCACGTAGCGACTGAGGACATCACCTTTGGTTACTGTACTGAAATCATGGTAGCTCTTAAGCAAGGTCCAACCTATGCTAAAGATTTTGACTATGAAGAGTTCCGTAACTACTTGAATGAACTTGGGGATTCTCTCCTCGTTGTTAATGATGATGAAATCGTCAAAGTCCATGTCCATACAGAAGATCCAGGACTTGTTATGCAAGAGGGTCTCAAATATGGTAGCTTGGTCAAGGTAAAAGTTGACAATATGCGTAACCAACACGAAGCGCAGGTTGAGAAAGAAGCTGCCCAAGTTAGCAAACCAGCTGAAGAAAAAGAGTATGCTTTGATTGCTGTCGTTGCTGGTAAAGGTCTAGCAGATATCTTCCGTTCTCAAGGTGTGGATTACGTTATCGAAGGCGGTCAAACTATGAACCCTTCAACAGAAGACTTTATCAAGGCTGTTGAACAGGTCAACGCTCGTAACATTATCTTCCTGCCAAACAACAAAAATATCTTTATGGCAGCTCAATCTGCAGCAGAAGTTTTGGAGCAACCAGCAGTAGTGGTGGAAGCTCGCACTCTTCCTCAAGGTTTGACAAGTCTTCTTGCCTTTGATCCAAGCAAGTCCATCGAAGAAAATCAAGAGCGTATGACTGCAGCTCTTAGCGATGTCGTTAGCGGAAGCGTCACAACAGCTGTGCGTGATACAACCATTGATGGCTTAGAAATCCATGAAAATGATAATCTTGGTATGGTGGATGGGAAAATTCTCGTGTCAAACCCTGATATGCACCAAACCTTGACAGAAACATTGAAACATATGTTGGATGAAGATAGTGAAATCGTAACTTTCTATGTCGGTGAAGACGGAAGCGAAGAACTTGCCAATGAAATTGCCCAAGAAATCGCAGAAGAATTCGAAGATGTTGAAGTAGAGATTCACCAAGGCCAACAACCAGTTTACCCATACCTATTTAGTGTGGAATAAAAATTTAATAGATAAAAAAGAAAGTTGATTTTGCAACTTTCTTTTTTTATGACATTTGTCATATTTCCTAGTGACAGAAGCTTCTAGTGATTCTACCTTCAAAGAATTATACTAGATGTATCAAGTGGAGGAAGAAAAAATGAAACATAAAGTAATTGTCGCAATGAGTTTAGTAGCAGCAGGAGTCATGACTTATCTCATGTTCTCAGGATTGGATGAAGGTTTCTATCATTTTCCTTGGGAGCTATTTGCAGGATTTGGAATGATGTCCTGGCTTATCCGAGAAGGTTTGAAATTAGTCTCAGATGTGAAAAAGGAGTTTGAAAAATGAAAAAAGCGTTTCTCTATCTTTTTATTGGACTATCACTAGTGGTATGGTTGGTAGAAATGTTTACAGGTTGGTTTGATCAATCCTTCCTTTACCAATTCATCCGTGGTGCATGGGGATTAGGATTTATGATTTTTATCGTCTTTCCGATGGGAAAGGAGTTGCTGAAAGGAGAATATCATGAACATGATTAAGGTTCAAGGCTTACATAAAAATATCAAGGGCAAGGGTATTTTGAAGGATATTTCCTTTGAGGTGGCAGAAGGCGAATGCATTGCCTTGATTGGACCAAATGGAGCTGGTAAGACGACACTCTTGGACTGTTTGCTTGGATATAAACTGGTCACCAGTGGGCAAGTATCTATCCAAGATTTACCGGTAACGAGCTCTAAGTTAGACTATACAAGATCCTACCTCCCTCAAGAGAATGTAATCGTTCAGAAACTAAAGGTAAAAGAGTTGATTGCTTTCTTTCAAAGAATTTATCCAAATCACTTGAGTAACCAGGAAATCGATCAACTATTACAGTTTGATAAGCAACAAAAAGAGCAATTCGCAGAAAAATTATCAGGAGGACAAAAGCGTCTTTTCTCTTTTGTCTTGACCTTGATTGGGCGACCAAAGCTTGTCTTTTTAGATGAGCCTACTGCGTCCATGGATACCTCAACTCGTCAACGTTTTTGGGAAATTGTTCGGGACCTAAAAGCGCAAGGAGTCACCATTCTCTATTCGTCTCATTATATTGAAGAGGTAGAGCATACAGCTGACCGGATTTTGGTTTTAAATAAGGGAGAGTTGATTCGTGATACGACGCCTCTAGCTATGCGTAGTGAGGAGATTGAAAAGCACTTTATCCTTCCTCTAGCATATAAGGAAGTTGTCGAACAGTCAAACTTGGTTGAAAACTGGTCACAAAAACAGGATGCTCTACAAGTAGTCACACGCGAAGCAGATGCTTTTTGGGAACTGTTAGTTCAAGCAGGATGTAGCATACAAGAAATTGAAGTTAATAATCGTAGTTTGTTGGATACAATCTTTGAAGAAACGCAGAAGGGAGATAACTAAGATGAAACGATGGATCGCACTAAACAAGATAGAATTTCTATTGACCAAACGACAATTAGTCTATTATCTATTATCCGTAGGGATGCCGACAGCCTTCTATTTATTCTTTTCAGGTATGTACCAGGACACACCAGGTGGACCCGCGAATTTTATGCGTGATTACCTTATCTCTATGACTGCCTTTTCCATGATGTCGACAGCTATCTTCTCATTCCCAGCTGTTTTACATACAGATAAAATCAACAACTGGCAGAAAACATTGCGCCATACTCCGGTAAATATGGTAGAATATTATCTATCAAAGATAACAAGTATGATGGTTGATTATTTGGTTTCAATCTTGGTGGTTTTCTCAGTTGGGCATTTTGTAAGAGGTGTAGAGATGCCTCTAGGAAGCTGGGTTGGTGCTGCGATTTTGCTGATTTTAGGAAGTATTGCTTTTGTAGCGCTTGGCTTGACCTTGACACTCTTGCCTTCTAGTCAGCTGATGTCTGTCGTGGGCAATCTTCTCTATCTAGGCTTGGCTGTTTTAGGCGGGCTCTGGATGCCCATTTCTTTATTTCCAGACTGGATGCAAGCAGTAGGTAAGTGTCTTCCAACCTATCAGTTGATGGAGTTGCTCAAGACCTTCTTAAACGAGGGTGGCATCAATTTATCAGCCACAGTTTATCTACTTGTTTTTTCAACAGTTTTGTTTGGTTTGACCATTTACCTTCAAGGTCATAAGGAGAATGCTTAATGCTTGAAAGACTGAAAAGCATACACTATATGTTTTGGGCCAGTTTAATTTTTATGATTTTCCCCATCCTACCTGTAGTGACTGGGTGGCTTTCTGCCTGGCATTTATTGATTGATATTCTATTTGTAGTGGCATATTTGGGTGTTTTAACAACTAAGAGCCAGCGCCTATCTTGGCTATATTGGGGTCTCATGCTGACTTATGTAGTTGGGAATACTGCCTTTGTTGCTGTTAATTATATCTGGTTTTTCTTTTTCCTATCCAATCTCTTAAGTTATCATTTCAGTGTAGGTGGTTTAAAGTCTTTACATGTCTGGACTTTTCTTCTTGCTCAAGTCCTTGTTGTGGGCCAACTGTTGATTTTTCAGAGAATCGAAGTTGAGTTTCTATTCTATATACTTGTAATTCTTGCTTTTGTCGATTTAATGACTTTTGGCTTGGTTCGGATTCGGATTGTGGAGGATTTGAAAGAAGCGCAGGCTAAGCAAAATGCCCAGATAAATCTATT
Source organism: Streptococcus mitis (assembly GCF_003942965.1). Lineage (GTDB taxonomy): Bacteria > Bacillota > Bacilli > Lactobacillales > Streptococcaceae > Streptococcus > Streptococcus mitis_BH. Next base: position 27,152 of record NZ_RJOG01000013.1, read on the forward strand.
GCTAGCTGAAAATGAACGTAGTCGTATCGGTCAAGATTTGCATGATAGTCTGGGGCATACCTTTGCTATGCTTAGTGTTAAAACTGATCTAGCCATGCAGTTATTTCAAATACAGGCTTATCCACAGGTGGAAAAGGAATTAAGAGAAATACAGCAAATTAGCAAAGAATCAATGCGTGAAGTGCGAACCATTGTGGAAAATCTTAAGTCTAGAACTTTGACATCCGAACTAGAGACTGTGAAAAAGATGTTAGAAATTGCTGGAATTGAGGTGGAAATAGCTAATCAACTAGATACAGCTAGCTTAACTCAGGAATTGGAGTCAACGGCTTCCATGATTTTGCTTGAATTAGTGACCAATATCATCAAACATGCTAAAGCGTCTAAAGTCTACTTAAAATTAGAACGGACAGAGAAAGAACTCATTCTAACAGTGAGAGATGATGGCTGTGGCTTTGCTTCTATAAAGGGGGATGACCTCCATACAGTTCGAGATCGTGTTCTTCCATTTTCGGGAGAAGTAAAGGTAATTAGTTGGAAACAACCGACAGAAGTTCAGGTTCGACTACCTTATAAGGAGAGAAACTAAGATGAAACTACTTGTTGCAGAAGATCAAAGTATGTTACGAGATGCCATGTGCCAGTTGCTCACGCTTCAACCGGATGTGGAGTCTGTCCTTCAAGCCAAGAATGGGCAAGAAGCAATCCAACTATTAGAAAAGGAGTCTGTAGATATCGCCATCCTTGACGTAGAAATGCCTGTTAAGACAGGTCTTGAAGTCTTGGAGTGGATACGAGCAGAAAATCTAGAAACAAAGGTGGTTGTGGTGACGACCTTCAAGCGTCCTGGGTATTTTGAACGTGCGGTCAAGGCTGGAGTAGATGCTTATGTATTAAAAGAACGAAGCATTGCAGACCTCATGCAAACCTTGCACACCGTCCTTGAGGGACGCAAGGAGTATTCGCCTGAATTGATGGAAGTGGTGATGATGTATCCCAATCCGTTGACAGAACAAGAAATCGCAGTTTTAAAGGGAATTGCTCAGGGCTTCTCTAACCAAGAAATTGCAGACAAACTCTATCTATCCAACGGAACAGTCCGAAACTATGTCACCAATATTCTTTCAAAGCTAGATGCAGGTAATAGAACAGAGGCAGCTAATATCGCGAAAGAATCTGGTTGGTTGTGATGATATAATATTTTTGAACATTATGTGCTAAAATTGATGGGATTGAATGGAACAATACTAATTTTAGGAGGGTGGGATTCCTCCTTTTTCTTTTTTTGGGGAGCACTACAAAAGAGCTAAAATTAACAATAAAAAAGAAAAATATCTTGACAACCAATGGAAAATTTTGTTACAATAATAGACGGTACTTTTTACTTTTGGTCTCTCAAGAGTGTACAGGGACGTGCTGACAAATGTTGCAAAAGTACACACAGATGATAGCTGTCACCAAGTGTATCATCACCAAAAATAAAAAAACACAGGAGAATGTAGATGCCTACAATTAACCAATTGGTTCGCAAACCGCGTAAATCAAAAGTAGAAAAATCTAAATCACCAGCTTTGAACGTTGGTTACAACAGTCATAAAAAAGTTCAAACAAACGTTTCTTCACCACAAAAACGTGGTGTTGCAACTCGTGTTGGAACAATGACACCTAAAAAACCTAACTCAGCCCTTCGTAAATTCGCTCGTGTACGTTTGAGCAACCTTATCGAAGTTACTGCCTACATCCCAGGTATCGGACACAACTTGCAAGAGCACAGCGTGGTGCTTCTTCGTGGTGGACGTGTAAAAGACCTTCCAGGGGTACGTTACCATATCGTCCGTGGTGCACTTGATACTGCAGGTGTTAACGATCGTAAACAAGGCCGTTCTAAATACGGTACTAAACGTCCAAAAGCATAAGGAAAGGGGATAAAGAGAAATGAGTCGTAAAAATAGAGCTCCAAAACGTGACGTATTGCCAGATCCGCTTTACAATTCACAACTAGTTACTCGTCTTATCAACCGCGTTATGCTTGATGGTAAACGTGGTACAGCTGCTTCAATCGTTTACGGTGCCTTTGAGCAAATCAAAGAAGCTACTGGAAACGATGCACTTGAAGTATTTGAAACAGCTATGGAAAACATCATGCCTGTACTTGAAGTACGTGCACGTCGTGTTGGTGGTTCTAACTACCAAGTCCCAGTTGAAGTTCGTCCAGAACGTCGTACAACACTTGGACTTCGTTGGTTGGTAACAATCGCTCGTCTTCGTGGTGAACACACAATGCAAGACCGTCTTGCAAAAGAAATCTTGGATGCTGCTAACAACACTGGTGCAGCTGTTAAGAAACGTGAAGACACTCACCGTATGGCTGAAGCTAACCGTGCATTCGCACACTTCCGTTGGTAAGATTAAGATACTAAGGGCGTTAAAAAAGCTACTGAAAATTAGGAAGCTTGACGCGGAATCAAAGATTCTAGGAAAGCTTATCTATTTTCCAAGCTTTTAGACCGAGTTCAATTGAGCTCGATCAGCTCTTAGCAACAACTCAACTTACCATCTAGTAAGTTGAAACCAACAATAGCATGAAAACATTGAGAACGGGTAGGTCCTGCCTATCCGTTTTTATTAAAATCATGTTATAATAGAATAGAAATCAAAAAAATAGGAGAAACAAACCTCATGGCACGCGAATTTTCACTTGAAAAAACTCGTAATATCGGTATCATGGCTCACGTCGATGCTGGTAAAACAACAACTACTGAGCGTATTCTTTACTACACTGGTAAAATCCATAAAATCGGTGAAACTCACGAAGGTGCGTCACAAATGGACTGGATGGAGCAAGAGCAAGAGCGTGGTATCACTATCACATCTGCTGCGACAACAGCTCAATGGAACAACCACCGCGTAAACATCATCGACACACCAGGACACGTGGACTTCACAATCGAAGTACAACGTTCTCTTCGTGTATTGGATGGTGCGGTTACCGTTCTTGACTCACAATCAGGTGTTGAGCCTCAAACTGAAACAGTTTGGCGTCAAGCAACTGAGTATGGAGTTCCACGTATCGTATTTGCCAACAAAATGGACAAAATCGGTGCTGACTTCCTTTACTCTGTAAGCACACTTCACGATCGTCTTCAAGCAAATGCACACCCAATCCAATTGCCAATCGGTTCTGAAGATGACTTCCGTGGTATCATCGACTTGATCAAGATGAAAGCTGAAATCTATACTAACGATCTTGGTACAGATATCCTTGAAGAAGACATCCCAGCTGAATACCTTGACCAAGCTCAAGAATACCGTGAAAAATTGATTGAAGCAGTTGCTGAAACTGACGAAGAATTGATGATGAAATACCTCGAAGGTGAAGAAATCACTAACGAAGAATTGAAAGCTGGTATCCGTAAAGCGACTATCAACGTTGAATTCTTCCCAGTATTGTGTGGTTCAGCCTTCAAGAACAAAGGTGTTCAATTGATGCTTGATGCGGTTATTGACTACCTTCCAAGCCCACTTGACATCCCAGCAATCAAAGGTGTTAACCCAGATACAGACGAAGAAGAAACTCGTCCAGCATCTGACGAAGAGCCATTTGCAGCTCTTGCCTTCAAGATCATGACTGACCCATTCGTAGGTCGTTTGACATTCTTCCGTGTTTACTCAGGTGTGCTTCAATCAGGTTCTTACGTATTGAACACTTCTAAAGGTAAACGTGAACGTATTGGACGTATCCTTCAAATGCACGCCAACAGCCGTCAAGAAATTGACACTGTTTACTCAGGTGATATTGCTGCTGCCGTTGGTTTGAAAGATACTACAACTGGTGACTCATTGACAGATGAAAAAGCTAAAATCATCCTTGAGTCAATCAACGTTCCAGAACCAGTTATCCAATTGATGGTTGAGCCAAAATCTAAAGCAGACCAAGACAAGATGGGTATCGCCCTTCAAAAATTGGCTGAAGAAGATCCAACATTCCGCGTTGAAACAAACGTTGAAACTGGAGAAACAGTTATCTCAGGTATGGGTGAGCTTCACCTTGACGTCCTTGTTGACCGTATGCGTCGTGAGTTCAAAGTGGAAGCGAACGTAGGTGCACCTCAAGTATCTTACCGTGAAACATTCCGCGCTTCTACTCAAGCACGTGGATTCTTCAAACGTCAGTCTGGTGGTAAAGGTCAATTCGGTGATGTATGGATTGAATTTACTCCAAACGAAGAAGGTAAAGGATTCGAATTCGAAAACGCAATCGTCGGTGGTGTGGTTCCTCGTGAATTTATCCCAGCGGTTGAAAAAGGTTTGGTAGAATCTATGGCTAACGGTGTTCTTGCAGGTTACCCAATGGTTGACGTTAAAGCTAAACTTTACGATGGTTCATACCACGATGTCGACTCATCTGAAACTGCCTTCAAGATTGCGGCTTCACTTGCTCTTAAAGAAGCTGCTAAATCAGCACAACCAGCTATCCTTGAACCAATGATGCTTGTAACAATCACTGTTCCAGAAGAAAACCTTGGTGATGTTATGGGTCACGTAACTGCTCGTCGTGGACGTGTAGATGGTATGGAAGCACATGGTAACAGCCAAATCGTTCGTGCTTACGTTCCACTTGCTGAAATGTTCGGTTACGCAACAGTTCTTCGTTCTGCATCTCAAGGACGTGGTACATTCATGATGGTATTTGACCACTACGAAGATGTACCTAAGTCAGTACAAGAAGAAATCATTAAGAAAAACAAAGGTGAAGACTAATCAGTCCTCGCTATAGAAGGAAGTCACTTAGTGGCTTCCTTTTTTGTAACGTTACGACAAATTTTATACATTCTGAAAATATGACTTAAAGAACTTTCATATAACATAAGTTGAAGTAATTTGCGAAGGAAATTTACAATGTAAATGAAAATATATTGTTAAAGAATGTAATTTATCTTTTAAAACTCATAAAAACAAAATAATTATTCATAAATAAACTTTAAAATAGAAAATTCAGAAAATTTCTTATTTTGTCTTGAAAAATTTTGAAAAAATGGTATGATAGTAACAAGTTATTTTTAAGAGAAGAGAAAGGGGAACAATGGAGAAAATCAGTTTAGAATCTCCTAAGACGGGGTCGGACCTAGTTTTGGAAACACTTCGTGATTTAGGAATTGATACCATCTTTGGTTATCCTGGTGGTGCGGTCTTGCCTTTTTATGATGCGATATATAATTTTAAAGGCATTCGCCACATTCTAGGGCGCCATGAGCAAGGTTGTTTGCATGAAGCTGAAGGTTATGCCAAATCAACTGGAAAGTTGGGTGTTGCCGTCGTCACTAGCGGACCGGGAGCAACAAATGCCATTACAGGGATTGCAGATGCCATGAGCGACAGTGTTCCCCTCTTGGTCTTTACAGGTCAGGTGGCGCGAGCAGGGATTGGGAAGGATGCCTTTCAGGAGGCAGACATTGTGGGAATTACCATGCCAATCACTAAGTACAATTACCAAGTTCGTGAGACGGCTGATATTCCGCGTATCATTACGGAAGCTGTTCATATCGCAACTACAGGTCGACCAGGGCCAGTCGTAATTGACCTACCTAAAGACGTATCTGCTTTAGAAACAGACTTCATCTATTCACCAGAAGTGAACCTACCAAGCTATCAACCGACTCTTGAGCCAAATGATATGCAAATTAAGAAAATCTTGAAGCAATTATCCAAGGCTAAAAAGCCAGTCTTGCTAGCTGGTGGTGGAATTAGTTATGCTGAAGCAGCTGCAGAATTAAATGAATTTGCAGAACGCTATCAAATTCCAGTGGTAACCAGTCTTTTGGGACAAGGAACGATTGCAACGAGTCATCCACTCTTCCTTGGAATGGGAGGCATGCACGGGTCATTCGCAGCTAATATTGCCATGACGGAAGCGGACTTTATGATTAGTATTGGTTGCCGTTTCGATGACCGCTTGACGGGGAATCCTAAGACTTTCGCTAAGAATGCTAAGGTTGCTCACATTGATATTGACCCAGCTGAGATTGGTAAGATTATCAGTGCGGATATTCCTGTAGTTGGAGATGCTAAGAAAGCCTTGCAAATGTTACTAGCAGAACCGACAGTTCATAACAATACTGAGAAATGGATTGAAAAAGTTACTAAAGACAAGAACCGCGTTCGTTCTTATGATAAGAAAGAGCGTGTGGTTCAGCCGCAAGCTGTTATTGAACGAATTGGTGAATTGACGAATGGAGATGCCATTGTGGTAACAGACGTTGGTCAACACCAAATGTGGACAGCCCAGTATTATCCTTACCAAAATGAGCGTCAGTTAGTGACTTCAGGCGGTTTGGGAACGATGGGATTCGGAATTCCAGCAGCAATTGGTGCCAAAATTGCTAACCCAGATAAGGAAGTAGTCTTGTTCGTTGGGGATGGTGGTTTCCAAATGACCAACCAGGAATTGGCTATTTTGAACATTTACAAGGTGCCAATCAAGGTGGTCATGCTGAACAACCACTCACTTGGAATGGTTCGCCAGTGGCAGGAATCCTTCTATGAAGGTAGAACATCTGAGTCAGTCTTTGATACCCTTCCTGATTTCCAATTGATGGCACAGGCTTATGGCATTAAAAACTATAAGTTTGACAATCCTGAGACCTTGGCTCAAGACCTTGAAGTCATTACTGAGAATGTTCCTATGCTAATCGAGGTAGATATTTCTCGTAAGGAACAAGTGCTACCAATGGTACCAGCTGGTAAGAGTAATCATGAGATGTTGGGGGTGAAGTTCCATGCGTAGAATGTTAACAGCAAAACTACAAAATCGTTCAGGAGTCCTCAATCGCTTTACCGGTGTCCTGTCTCGTCGTCAGGTTAATATTGAAAGCATCTCTGTTGGAGCAACAGAAGATCCGAATGTATCGCGTATCACCATTATTATTGATGTGGCTTCACATGATGAAGTGGAGCAAATCATTAAGCAGCTCAATCGTCAGATTGATGTGATTCGCATTCGAGATATTACGGATAAACCACACTTGGAGCGCGAGGTGATTTTGGTTAAGATGTCAGCGCCAGCAGAGAAGCGTGCTGAGATTCTAGCGATTATTCAACCTTTCCGTGCAACAGTGGTAGACGTAGCACCAAGCTCGATTACCATTCAGATGACAGGGAATGCTGAAAAGAGTGAAGCTCTATTGCGAGTCATTCGACCATACGGTATTCGCAATATTGCTCGAACGGGTGCAACTGGATTTACCCGCGACTAAAAATCCAACTTAAATTTGTTAAACCAGCCTAAAAGGCAATAAATAATAGAAAAGAGAGAAAAAACTATGGCAGTTCAAATGGAATACGAAAAAGATGTTAAAGTAGCAGCACTTGACGGTAAAAAAATCGCCGTTATTGGTTATGGTTCGCAAGGACATGCGCATGCTCAAAACTTGCGTGATTCTGGTCGCGATGTTATCATCGGTGTACGTCCAGGTAAATCTTTTGACAAAGCAAAAGAAGATGGATTTGACACTTACACAGTAGCAGAAGCAACTAAATTAGCTGACGTTATCATGATTTTGGCACCAGACGAAATCCAACAAGAATTGTACGAAGCAGAAATCGCTCCAAACTTGGAAGCTGGAAATGCAGTTGGATTTGCCCATGGTTTCAACATTCACTTTGAATTTATCAAAGTTCCTGCAGATGTAGATGTCTTCATGTGTGCTCCTAAAGGACCAGGACACTTGGTACGCCGTACTTATGAAGAAGGATTTGGTGTTCCAGCTCTTTACGCAGTATATCAAGATGCAACAGGAAATGCGAAAAACATTGCTATGGACTGGTGTAAAGGTGTTGGAGCAGCTCGTGTAGGTCTTCTTGAAACAACATACAAAGAAGAAACTGAAGAAGATTTGTTTGGTGAACAAGCTGTACTTTGTGGTGGTTTGACTGCCCTTATCGAAGCAGGTTTCGAAGTCTTGACAGAAGCAGGTTACGCTCCAGAATTGGCTTACTTTGAAGTTCTTCACGAAATGAAATTAATCGTTGACTTGATCTACGAAGGTGGATTCAAGAAAATGCGTCAATCTATTTCAAACACTGCTGAGTACGGTGACTATGTATCAGGTCCACGTGTAATCACTGAACAAGTTAAAGAAAATATGAAAGCTGTCTTGGCAGACATCCAAAATGGTAAATTTGCAAACGACTTTGTAAATGACTATAAAGCTGGACGTCCAAAATTGACTGCTTACCGTGAACAAGCAGCTAACCTTGAAATTGAAAAAGTTGGTGCAGAATTGCGTAGAGCAATGCCATTTGTTGGTAAAAATGACGATGATGCATTCAAAATCTATAACTAATTGATAGAAATTAAGGTGAAGGCGAGTTGGGGGACTAACTCGCTTTTATAATCAATTCATCTCTCTTTTAAGAGGATGAATTGTGATAGTATGAAATAGTCTAGGAGAAAAAGATGTTAAGTTCAAAAGATATCATCAAGGCTCATAAGGTCTTGAATGGTGTGGTCGTTAATACACCGCTTGATTATGACCATTATTTATCGGAGAAGTATGGTGCTAAGATTTATTTGAAAAAGGAAAATGCTCAACGTGTTCGCTCTTTTAAAATTCGTGGTGCCTATTATGCCATTTCCCAGCTCAGCAAGGAAGAACGTGAGCGTGGGGTAGTCTGCGCTTCTGCGGGGAATCATGCGCAGGGAGTTGCTTATACTTGTAATGAGATGAAAATTCCTGCTACTATTTTTATGCCAATTACAACTCCGCAACAAAAAATTGGTCAAGTTCGCTTTTTTGGTGGGGATTTTGTAACCATTAAACTAGTTGGGGATACCTTTGATGCTTCAGCCAAAGCAGCTCAAGAATTTACAGTCTCTGAAAATCGTACCTTTATTGACCCCTTTGATGATGCCCATGTTCAAGCAGGTCAAGGGACAGTTGCTTATGAGATTTTAGAAGAAGCTCGAAAAGAATCGATTGATTTTGATGCTGTTTTGGTCCCTGTTGGAGGCGGAGGTCTCATTGCTGGAGTTTCGACTTATATCAAGGAAACAAGTCCAGAGATTGAAGTTATTGGGGTAGAGGCTAATGGAGCGCGTTCTATGAAGGCTGCCTTTGAAGCTGGTGGGCCTGTCAAACTAAAAGAAATTGACAAATTTGCAGATGGGATTGCTGTGCAAAAGGTAGGACAGTTGACCTATGAGGCAACTCGTCAACATGTTCAAACTTTGGTAGGTGTCGATGAGGGATTGATTTCTGAAACCTTGATTGACCTCTACTCTAAGCAAGGGATTGTCGCAGAACCTGCTGGAGCGGCTAGTATCGCCTCTCTAGAGGTGTTGGCTGAATATATCAAGGGGAAAACCATATGTTGTATCATTTCTGGAGGAAATAATGATATCAACCGTATGCCAGAAATGGAAGAGCGTGCCTTGATTTATGATGGTATCAAGCATTACTTTGTGGTCAATTTTCCACAGCGTCCAGGAGCTTTGCGTGAGTTTGTAAATGATATCTTAGGACCAAATGATGATATTACACGTTTTGAGTATATCAAGCGAGCTAGCAAGGGTACAGGGCCTGTACTGATTGGGATTGCCTTGGCAGATAAGCATGATTATGCAGGCTTGATTCGTCGAATGGAAGGTTTTGATCCATCTTATATTAACTTAAATGGTAATGAAACGCTCTATAATATGCTTGTCTGAGGACTAATAAAAAAATATCATATTATTTGCACAACTGATGTATAGGTGCTATAATGAGGATGAAGAAAGGGGGCGATTCCTATGAACTTAGGAAATCGATCACACTGTTTCTACAACAACTCATTATAGTGCCTATTGTTTTTGATTCAGTTTATATTAAGGTAATAGAATTATTTGTTATATTTAAGGAGTTTTTTGAAATCCACCATTTTATATATGTCTAATCTGAAATTTGGCTAAATATAATAGGAATTAGAAAAAATAATCAATTCTAATGAGATGCCTTATACTGAGATGGCTGAGAAGAGTGATGGGATACTGCAAAAGAACAGTAGAAAAATGTTGAAAGATAGAATACAATAGTTTACTGACTACTCATCTTTTAATGAGGTAGGAGAAACAAAAGGAATCTTGATAAAGTAAATAAATAGTACCAGTTTAGCAAGTGAAAAAGTGCTTATACAGACAGGAAGAAATCGAAGAAGGAGAAGAAAAAGAATAGTTAGAAATAGTCTGGAGAGAAAGTCTTCCGCTATTAGGAATGTCCTTTTAAAGTTGGATAAATAGAATAAAGTTGAAGATAAAATCTGTCTAACCTATCAAAAACTGGTATTTGTAAATATGAATATTCTTACAAATAAAAGAGTTAATAATGCAATTATTTTAAAGGTATTTACTAATGGTTTATAGCAAGCAAAAACCTATATATTATCGGCTTTAATAAGATAGTAATAGAAATATAAATCATTAATTTTATTGAATATATGTTTTTTTATTGACAAAAGGCATAAAAACGTATACAATTAAATATCGTAAAGAAGAAAATAGGAGAAGGACATGGCTAAGTCAAACTTTGAAAAAGTAGAATCAGTTGTTGGCTGGGTTCGTGATAAGAAGATCACAGGCTACCGTATCTCTAAAGAAACGAATGCGCGTGAGATGTCTATCATTGCTCTAGCGCAGGGGCGTGCAAAAGTAAAAAATATTTCGTTTGAAACGGCTCTAGGTTTAATTGATTTCTATGATAAAAATCATGAAAAATTTGAAGATTAATCTTTGGATAATGGCGGATTCTTGAATAGGGTCTGCCTTTTCATTTTGATACTCAATGAAAATCAAAGAGCAAACTAGGAAGCTAGCCGTAGGTTGCTCAAAACACTGTTTTGAGGTTGCAGATAGAGCTGACGTGGTTTGAAGAGATTTCCGAAGAGTATGAGAACAGCAAAAAGACTGCACGAGTGATGCAGCCTTTTCTTTTTATTTGAGATAGCGTTGAAGGAACTCTTTTGTACGGTCTTCTTTAGGATTGGTAAAGAGGTCTTCTGGTTTGCCTTCTTCAGCAATCACTCCCTTATCCATAAAGATGACACGGTGAGAGACATCACGGGCGAATTCCATCTCGTGGGTTACGACAATCATGGTCAAGCCTTCCTGAGCTAAATCCTGCATGATTTTGAGGACTTCTCCAACCATTTCTGGATCGAGAGCTGATGTTGGTTCATCAAAGAGAATAGCGTCAGGATTCATTGAAAGAGCACGAGCGATGGCCACACGTTGTTTTTGACCACCTGAGAGTTGTTTTGGCTTCGCTTGCCAGTAGCGTTCTCCCATGCCGACTTTTTCTAGGTTTTCTTTGGCAATTTTTTCAGCTTCTGTACGTTCGCGTTTAAGGACAGTCGTCTGAGCGACGATTGTGTTTTCAAGAACGTTGAGATTTTCAAAGAGGTTAAAGGATTGGAACACCATCCCCAACTTTTCACGGTATTGCGTGAGGTCATAACCTTTTTCGAGGACGTTTTGTCCATGATAAAGGATTTGTCCATCAGTTGGCGTTTCAAGTAGGTTAATGGAGCGTAGGAAGGTCGATTTTCCGCTTCCAGAGCTTCCAATGATAGAGATAACTTCTCCCTTGTGGACAGTAAGAGAAATGTCTTTTAGCACTTCGTTTTGTCCATAGGATTTTTTGAGGTGTTTAATTTCAAGGATTGCTTGTGTCATTATTTCAAATCCTCCGTTTGCATTTGGTTAGCACCTGTAGTATAGGTATCCATGTCCATGCGGCGTTCGATGAAGCGTAGGATACGTGTTACGGTGAAGGTGAGGACAAAGTAAATCACGGCGATGATTGTAAATGTCTGGAAGTATTGATAGGTTTGCGTTGCCACGGTATTTCCTGAGAAATAAAGTTCGACAACAGAGATAACGTTCAATACAGATGTATCTTTGATATTGATGACAAATTCATTACCAGTTGCTGGTAAGATGTTACGGACTACCTGAGGCAGGACAATTTTACGCATGGTTTGGTTATGGGTCATACCAAGAGCAGTAGCGGCTTCAAATTGTCCCTTGTCAACTGCTAGGATACCACCACGGACGATTTCAGTCATGTAGGCTCCGGTGTTGATTGAAACGATGAAGATAGCAGCCAGTGTACGGTCAAGGTTGATACCGAAAGCTTGGGCAGTTCCATAGTAGATAACCATCGATTGAACGATCATTGGAGTACCACGGAAAATTTCAATGTAGACGTTGAGGATCCAGCCGACTAGTTTTTGTAGGCCATAAATGGCTTTATTCTCAGATAGAGGAGCAGTACGGAAAACACCAATGGCAAGTCCAATAATGAGACCTGTGATGGTTCCGACGATAGAGATTAAAAGAGTGACACCAGCACCACGCAAAAGTTGTTGCCAGTTTTCAGAAAGAATTTTAGCGACTTGGCTAAAGAAACTACTGCTAGTCTCTTCAGTTGTTGTAGCTTCGGCAGGTTGTTCCTTGATCATACGATCCATCAAGGCAACTTGGTCATCTTTTGAAATAGTTTCAATGCTGGCATTGATTTGGCTAATACGGTTGTCATCTTTACGAAGTCCAATGGCGATAGCTGTATCTTCTTCCCCCGTTTTGAAACCTGGTTCTACTTGAACCATCTTGAACTTAGAGTTAGCAGCTTCAGCAGTCAGTGCTTCTGGGCGTTCAGAAACATAAGCATCAATGACACCAGCCTCAAGAGCTTGGCGCATTTGAGCGAAGTCTCCCATGGCAGTTTCTTTTTTAGCACCTGGGATTTGTGCAATCAAGTCATAAAGATAGACACCTTGTTGAGAAGTGATTTTCGCACCATTAAAGTCATCCAAAGATTTAGCACTTGCGTAGGCAGAATCTTTTTTGATAAGCAAAACTGGTTCGCTAGTGTAGTAACTGCTTGAAAAGGCAATTTCTTGTTTACGTTCGGCAGTTGGACTCATACCTGCGATAATCATGTCAATCTTACCAGAAGTAAGGGCAGGAACTAGACCTTCCCACTTTGTTTTAACAACCAAAGGTTCTTTACCTAAGTCCTTAGCGATTTTCTTGGCGATTTGAACATCGTATCCGTTAGCATACTGGTTAGTCCCATCGATTTTGACAGCTCCATTGCTATCATCGTCCTGAGTCCAGTTAAAGGGAGCATATGCTGCTTCCATCCCGATGCGTAAATATTCATCGGCTTGGGCAACATTGACAAGTCCCAGCATCAGCAAGAGACTTGTGAAAATAGATAAGTATATTTTTCTCATGATTTCTCCTATTTCTAATCTATTAAAAAATAACTGTCTCCTATTTTATCGAAAAAAACTCTATTTTTCAATATAGGTAAGCCCTTACTTGAGAAAAAATGATATAATAATAGCAAAGATAAAAAGGGGGCTTAGTTGATGAAAAAAACTTTTTTCTTACTAGTGTTAGGCTTGTTTTGCCTTCTACCATTCTCTGTTTTTGCCATTGATTTCAAGATAAACTCTTATCAAGGGGATTTGTATATTCATGCAGACAATACAGCAGAATTTAGACAGAAGATAGTTTACCAGTTTGAGGAGGACTTTAAGGGCCAAATCGTGGGACTTGGACGTGCTGGTAAGATGCCTAGCGGGTTTGACATTGATTCCCATCCAAAGGTTCAGGCCGCGAAAAATGGTGCTGAACTGACAGATGTTACTAGCGAAGTGACAGAAGAGGCGAATGGTTATACTGTGAAAGTCTACAATTCAGGTCAGGAGGGTGACATAGTTGAAGTTGACCTCACATGGAATTTAAAAAATTTGCTTTTTCTATATGATGACATCGCTGAATTAAATTGGCAACCTCTGACAGATAGTTCAGGAACTATTGGAAAGTTTGAATTTCATGTAAGGGGAGACAAGGGGGCTGAAAAACTCTTTTTCCATACAGGGAAACTTTTTAGAGAGGGAACGATTGAAAAGAGTAACCTTGATTATACTATCCGTTTAGACAATCTTCCGGCTAAGCGTGGAGTTGAGTTGCATGCCTACTGGCCTCGGACCGATTTTGCTAGTGCTAGGGATCAGGGCTTGAAAGGGAATCGTTTAGAAGAGTTTAATAAGATAGAAGACTCGATTGTTAAAGAAAAAGAGCAAAGTAAACAACTTGTTACTTGGGTCTTCCCTTCCATACTTTCCATATCCTTGTTATTGAGTGTCTGCTTCTATTTTATTTATAGAAGAAAGACCACTTCTTCAGTCAAATATGCCAAAAATCATCGTCTCTATGAACCACCAATGGAATTAGAGCCTATGGTTTTATCAGAGGCGGTTTACTCGACCTCCTTGGAGGAAGTGAGTCCCTTGGTCAAGGGAGCTGGAAAATTCACCTTTGATCAACTTATTCAAGCTACCTTGCTAGATGTGATAGACCGTGGAAATGTCTCTATCATTTCAGAAGGAGATGCAGTTGGTTTGAGGCTAGTAAAAGAAGATGGTTTGTCAAGCTTTGAGAAAGACTGTCTAAATCTGACTTTTTCAGGCAAAAAAGAAGAAACTCTTTCCAATTTGTTTGCGGATTACAAGGTATCTGATAGTCTTTATCGTAGAGCCAAAGCTTCTGATGAAAAACGGATTCAAGCAAAGGGGCGTCAGCTCAAATCTTCTTTTGAAGAAGTATTGAAAGAGATGCAAGAAGGAGTGAGAAATCGAGTTTCCTTCTGGGGGCTTCCGGATTACTATCGTCCTTTGACTGGTGGGGAAAAGGCCTTGCAAGTGGGTATGGGTATTTCCACTATCTTGCCTTTATTTATTGGAGTTGGTTTGTTCTTGTACAGTTTAGACGTTTATGGCTATCTTTACATCCCCTTGCCAATACTTGGTTTTCTAGGTTTAGTTTTGGCTGTTTTCTATTATTGGAAGCTTCGACTAGATAATCGTGATGGTGTCCTGAATGAAGCAGGGGCAGAAGTCTACTATCTCTGGACCAGTTTTGAAAATATGTTGCGTGAGATTGCAAGATTGGATCAGGCTGAATTGGAAAGTATTGTGGTCTGGAATCGCCTTTTGGTCTATGCGACCTTATTTGGCTATGCGGACAAGGTCAGCCATTTGATGAAGGTTCATCAGATTAAAGTGGGAAATCCAGATATCAATCTCTATGTAGATTATGGCTGGCACGGTATGTTTTATCATTCAAGCGCGCAAATGAGCCATTATGCCAGCATCGCAAACACAGCAAGTACCTATTCCGTATCTTCTGGAAATGGAAGTTCTGGCGGTGGCTTCTCCGGAGGTGGAGGCGGTGGCAGTATCGGTGCCTTTTAAAGAGAACTGTCACAGACTAAAAAAATATGCTATAATGGAAGATAGAAAAAAGGAGTAATCTATGTATCTTATTGAAATTTTAAAATCTATCTTCTTCGGTATTGTTGAAGGAATTACGGAATGGTTGCCGATTTCCAGTACAGGTCACTTGATTTTAGCAGAGGAATTTATCCAATACCAAAATCAAAATGAAGCCTTTATGTCCATGTTTAATGTCGTGATTCAGCTTGGTGCTATTTTAGCGGTTATGGTAATTTACTTTAACAAGCTCAATCCTTTTAAACCGGGTAAAGACAAGCAGGAAGTTCGTAAGACTTGGAGACTGTGGTTGAAGGTCTTGGTTGCCACTTTACCTTTGCTTGCCGTCTTTAAATTTGATGACTGGTTTGATACCCACTTCCATAACATGGTTTCTGTTGCTCTCATGTTGATTATCTATGGGATTGCCTTTATCTACTTGGAAAAGCGCAATAAAGCGCGTGCTATCGAGCCAAGTGTGACAGAGTTGGACAAGCTTCCTTATACGACAGCCTTCTATATCGGTCTCTTCCAAGTTCTTGCTCTTTTACCAGGAACTAGCCGTTCTGGGGCCACAATTGTCGGTGGTTTGTTAAATGGAACCAGTCGTTCTGTTGTGACAGAATTTACCTTCTATCTAGGGATTCCTGTTATGTTTGGAGCTAGTGCCTTAAAGATTTTCAAATTTATAAAAGCAGGACAACTCTTGAGCTTTGGGCAATTGTTCTTGCTCTTGGTTGCGATGGGAGTAGCCTTTGCAGTCAGCATGGTCGCTATTCGTTTCTTGACAAGCTATGTTAAAAAACACGACTTCACTCTTTTCGGCAAATACCGTATCGTACTCGGTAGTGTCTTGTTGCTCTATAGTTTTGTGCGTTTATTTGTATAAGAAAAACCTTGAAGGGGTAGCTCTTCAAGGTTTTATACTCTTCGAAAATCTCTTCAAACCGCGTCAGCTCTATCTGCAACCTCAAAACAGTGTTTTGAGCAGCCTGCGTCTAGCTTCCTAGTTTGCTCTTTGATTTTCATTGAGTTTTAAAATCCAGTCATGGTAATCCCCAACAGGCGGACACCTCTTTCTTTCTCGTCTAACTCTTCATAGAGTTGCAGGGCTATTTGGCTTATCTGACTAGCATCCTGTATTTTTTGAGCCAGACTTTTTCGTTTAGTAAGAGTTGAAAAGTCCTCGTAGCGGATTTTCAGAATGACAATTTTTCCAGCTTTTTCTTGTTTACTGAGATTGAGAGCGACTCTTTTTGACAGGAGAGCCAGCTCTTTTTTGATATCTTCCTCGGCACGGAGAATCTTCCCGTAGGTTTTCTCCTTCCCGATTGATTTACGGATGCGATTGGATTTGACGGGGGAATTGTGGATACCACGAGCCTTTCGATACAGGTCATAGCCCAGTCTGCCAAAGCGGTCTATTAGGGTCACTTCAGGGACTTCAAGTAGATCAGCGCCGGTAAAAACACCCATTTGATGAAGTCTCTCTACCGTCTTTTTTCCTACTCCATGAAACTTAGAAATATCCATTTGTTTGAGAAAATCCTCAGCTTGTTCAGGTAAAATAATTGTCAAACCATGTGGTTTTTGATAGTCACTAGCCATTTTAGCTAAGAATTTGTTATAAGAAACGCCAGCAGAAGCGGTCAGATGGAGTTCTTGCCAGATATCTTTTTGAATGAGGCGAGCAATTTTGACCGCTGACTTGATATCGAGTTTATTTTCTGTCACATCCAAATAGGCTTCGTCAATGCTCATGGGTTCAATCAAATCTGTATAACGCTTAAAGATAGCTCGAATCTGGAGGCCCACAGTTTTGTATTTTTCATAATTCCCTGAGATAAAGACGGCCTGGGGACAACGCTCATAGGCTTCTTTAGAGCTCATGGCTGAATGGACACCAAAAGCTCGCGCCTCATAGCTACAAGTGGAAACGACACCACGCCCACCTGTTTGTCGAGGGTCGCTACCGATAATGACAGGTTTTCCTCTGAGTTTAGGATTATCTCTGATTTCGACCGCAGCAAAAAAGGCATCCATGTCAATATGGATGATTTTTCTTGACAAATCATTTAATAAAGGAAAAATCAACATCTCTACTCCCCTTTTTACCGCTTATTTTCTTTTATTATACCCTTTTTTCTGAAAAAAAGAAAAAAGGCTTTAATTTTTTCAAAAATATAATACAGTTCGGGATAAAACATAGACTGTTTTAGAAAAGAAAGTGTAAAAATAGGGATTTATCACTTGTTGAAATCGGTTACTGTGTGGTATACTTGTCTCATGAATGTAACAGATGACTGTTACTAGAAAGAAAAAAGAGGACATTAACATGGTTGTTAAGACAGTTGTTGAAGCACAAGATATTTTTGACAAAGCTTGGGAAGGCTTCAAAGGCGTAGATTGGAAAGAAAAAGCAAGTGTATCACGCTTTGTACAAGCTAACTACACACCTTATGACGGAGACGAAAGCTTCCTTGCAGGACCAACAGAACGTTCGCTTCACATCAAAAAAATTGTAGAAGAAACTAAGGCTCACTACGAAGAAACTCGTTTCCCAATGGACACTCGTCCAACTTCTATCGCTGATATCCCTGCTGGATTTATCGATAAAGAAAACGAAGTTATCTTTGGTATCCAAAATGACGAACTCTTCAAATTGAACTTCATGCCAAAAGGTGGTATCCGTATGGCTGAAACTACTTTGAAAGAAAATGGATACGAACCAGATCCAGCTGTTCACGAAATCTTTACTAAATACGTAACAACAGTTAACGACGGTATCTTCCGCGCTTACACTTCAAACATTCGTCGCGCTCGTCACGCACACACTGTAACTGGTCTTCCAGATGCATACTCACGCGGACGTATTATCGGTGTTTACGCACGTCTTGCCCTTTACGGTGCAGACTACTTGATGCAAGAAAAAGTAAACGACTGGAATGCAATCGAAGAAATCGATGAAGAAACAATCCGTCTTCGTGAAGAAATCAACCTTCAATACCAAGCATTGCAACAAGTTGTTCGCTTGGGTGACCTTTACGGGGTTGACGTTCGCAAACCAGCGATGAACGTTAAAGAAGCGATCCAATGGGTTAACATCGCCTTCATGTCTGTCTGCCGTGTTATCAACGGTGCTGCTACATCTCTAGGACGTGTACCAATCGTATTGGATATCTTTGCAGAACGTGACCTTGCTCGTGGTACATTTACTGAATCAGAAATCCAAGAATTCGTTGATGATTTCGTTATGAAACTTCGTACAGTTAAATTTGCTCGTACAAAAGCTTATGACCAATTGTACTCAGGTGACCCAACTTTCATCACAACTTCTATGGCTGGTATGGGTAACGACGGTCGTCACCGTGTTACTAAGATGGACTACCGTTTCTTGAACACTCTTGACAACATCGGTAACTCTCCAGAACCAAACTTGACAGTTCTTTGGACTGACAAATTGCCATACAACTTCCGTCGCTACTGTATGCACATGAGCCACAAACACTCTTCTATCCAATACGAAGGTGTAACAACAATGGCCAAAGACGGATATGGTGAAATGAGCTGTATTTCATGCTGTGTGTCTCCACTTGACCCAGAAAATGAAGAACAACGCCACAACATCCAGTACTTCGGTGCTCGTGTAAACGTTTTGAAAGCGCTTCTTACTGGTTTGAACGGTGGTTACGACGATGTTCACAAAGACTACAAAGTATTTGACATCGAACCAATTCGTGACGAAGTTCTTGAATTCGAATCAGTTAAAGAAAACTTTGAAAAATCTCTTGACTGGTTGACTGACACTTACGTAGATGCTTTGAACATCATCCACTACATGACTGATAAGTACAACTACGAAGCTGTTCAAATGGCATTCTTGCCAACTAAACAACGTGCAAACATGGGATTCGGTATCTGTGGATTTGCTAACACTGTTGATACATTGTCAGCTATCAAATACGCTACAGTTAAACCAATCCGTGACGAAAACGGCTATATCTACGATTACGAAACAATCGGTGAATACCCACGTTGGGGTGAAGATGATCCTCGTTCAAACGAATTGGCAGAATGGTTGATTGAAGCTTACACAACTCGTCTACGTAGCCACAAACTTTACAAAGATGCAGAAGCTACAGTTTCACTTTTGACTATCACATCTAACGTTGCTTACTCTAAACAAACTGGTAACTCACCAGTCCACAAAGGTGTATACCTCAACGAAGATGGTTCT
Source organism: Streptococcus mitis (assembly GCF_003942965.1). Taxonomy (GTDB): domain Bacteria; phylum Bacillota; class Bacilli; order Lactobacillales; family Streptococcaceae; genus Streptococcus; species Streptococcus mitis_BH. The sequence goes on from NZ_RJOG01000013.1 coordinate 46,704, forward strand.
GTGAACTTGTCTAAACTTGAATTCTTCTCACCAGGTGCTAACCCATCTAACAAAGCTAAAGGTGGATGGTTGCAAAACTTGAACTCACTTTCTAGCCTTGACTTTAGTTATGCAGCTGATGGTATCTCATTGACAACTCAAGTTTCACCTCGCGCTCTTGGTAAGACTCGTGACGAACAAGTTGATAACTTGGTAACAATCCTTGATGGTTACTTCGAAAACGGTGGACAACACGTTAACTTGAACGTTATGGACTTGAACGATGTTTACGAAAAGATCATGTCTGGTGAAGATGTTATCGTACGTATCTCTGGATACTGTGTAAACACTAAATACCTCACTCCAGAACAAAAAACTGAATTGACACAACGTGTCTTCCACGAAGTTCTTTCAATGGATGATGCCTTGGATGCATTGAGCTAATCAAGTTCTTGAATAATGAAAAGGAACCCTCGGTCAATCGACTGAGGGTTGTTTTTGGATTATTAAATTCCCTAAGTCAGGCACTGAAATATCTGACCGGGATTCAAAGATACTTGTTGAGTTGCGGGAGGTATTTGATACTTAATGAAAATCAAAGAGCAAACTAGGAAGCTAGCCGCAGGTTGCTCAAAACACTGTTTTGAGGTTGCAGATAGAGCTGACGTGGTTTGAATTTTATTTTCGAAGAGTATGAAAATAAAAACACCACACTTTGTAGGTTTACAAGGTGTGGTTGTATTTTATCTCTTGGACCAAGTTCTCTTCATAAAGAGAAGGAGGATTGGGTAAATCTCTAGTCGTCCTGCAATCATCGCAAAGGAGAGGAGAATTTTTGAGATGGGACTAAAGATTGAGAAACTAGATGTCGTTCCTAGAATAGGTCCGATGTTATTGAAACAGCTAAAGACAGCGCTGGTAACGACCAGGAAGTCATTGCTATCTAGGCTGACAATAAAGATAAGTGCTAACAGAATCATAGAATAGATGACAAAGTACTTGAGAATCTTATGCTGGGTATCTTTGTCAATCACCGTTTTATTAACATGGAGGGTCAAAACACGGTGGGGTGATAGGATTGACAAAATCTGATTTTTAGCAATTTTTGAAAGAATGAGGCCTCGAATAACCTTGAGTCCACCTGCGGTTGATCCAGCAGAGCCACCGATTCCCATAAGGAAGAGAAGGATGAACTGGGAGAAGAGGGGCCAGTTGGTAATATCTCCATAACCAAAACCAGTCGTCGTAATGATATTGGAAACCTGGAAGAAGGCCATTTCAAAGCTCTTAGAAAATCCTGGATAGAGATAGAGAGTATTGAGGCTGATCAATCCTGTAGAAACCAGTACGATGACCAAGTAAGCCCGAAGTTCTTCATCTCCAAAGAAGGCCTTAACCCGACGGAGCATGAGGTAGTAGTAGAGGTTGAAATTTACCCCAAAAACCAGAACTCCGATGCTAACCAGATAGGTAATCAGTGAGCTGCCATAGTGAGCAATTCCATCGTTATAGACGGTAAAGCCCCCTGTTCCCGCTGTCCCCATAGCGATGACAAAACTATCAAATAGAGGCATACCGGCTAGATAATAGATGATGACAAAGAGGGAGAAGAGAGCTAGATAAAGGAGATAGAGAATCTGAGCGGTGTTTTTTAGCTTGGATACAACCTTACCAAAGACGGGGCCAGGAACCTCAGCTTTCATCACCTCTAGGTGGCTATTCTTGGCATTATCCATAATAGCAAGTGCGAAAACGAGCACTCCCATCCCTCCAATCAAGTGGGTAAAACTTCGCCAGAAGAGGAGGGAGCGGCTGAGGACCGAAACGTCGTTCAGAATAGTTGCTCCGGTAGTTGTAAAGCCAGAACTAATCTCAAAAAAAGCATCAATAACGCTGGGAATTTGCTTAGCAAAAACAAAGGGGAGACCGCCAAAGAAGGACCAAAGGATCCAACAGAGGGCAACAATCAAGACTCCCTCCTTGGCATAAATCCGTTGATTTTTGGGCTTTTGTAAAATTCCTGAACCGCCTAGTAATACGAGAATTCCTATTGTTGAAAAGAGGGCCGTAAAGACTTGGCTCGATTCACGGTAATAGATAGCAACAGCTACAGGAACCAAAAGAAGAACAGCTTCAATCAAAAGTAATTTTGAAAGGAGGTAACGAATCATACTTTTATTCATTTCTTACCTCGCGATCAAGTCATAAATCTTGGTGATGTTTGGCAACAAAGTTGTTACTAGGAGCTTGTCTCCAACTTCCAACATATCCTCCCCAGTAGGGAAAATAGTCTTGCCCTTTCGAATGATGGCTGCTATAAGAACCCCTTTTTTCAGTTTTAATTGAGAAAGAGGTTTGGCAGTCATTTTATTAGCTTCCTTGATATGGAATTGCAGGGTTTCGATTTGGCCATTGGCTAGATGGTGCATGGCCTGAAGGTCTGAATACTGGGCATTAACCCGACCACGAATAAAGTGCATGATTGTATCTACAGCGATGCTTTTAGGTGTGATGATACTTGAAAAATCAGGCGCATTGATAATTTCGAGGAGACTGGTACGATTGACCTTGGTGATATTTTTTTGTACACCTACCCTGTCAAGGAACATAGAGGTAATCAGATTTTCCTCATCGACCCCTGTTAGAGTCGCAACGGCATCATAGTTTTGAGCACTTTCTTCCAGCAGGATATCTTTTGCGGTACCATCTCCTTGAACGATGTAGAGGTTTGGGAATTTCTCGCTAAAGAAGCTAGCGATTTCAGGATTGATTTCAATAACCTTGGTATCAATACGACTGTCTTTTAGGATACCTAGTAGATAATAGGCGATTCTACCAGCTCCAACAATAAGAAGGCTCTTCACGGCACGAGATTTAAAATAATTATGGAAGAGCATCATATCAACACGGTTACCAGTGACAAAGATTCTATCTTTATCCTGTATGGTCATGTCACCGCTTGGAATGATAATTTGATGATCCCTCTCTATCGCACAGACAATGACATTGCCAAATTTTTTCCGAAAATCAGAAATGGGCATTTGGCAAAGACCACTGGAGGATTTAACAGTGAATTCCATCAAGCTGACCCGTCCACCAAAGAAACGTTCGACAGAGAGGGCGTTGGGGAAGTCAATGATATTCGCGATAGCGCGGGCAGCCAAGAGCTCAGGGTTAACGATAAGAGAAAAACCGAGAATATTCTTTTCCTTGAAATAAGAGTTAGAATATTCAGGGTTCCGCACCCGAACGATGGTCTCTTTAGCTCCCATTTTTTTGGCTAGAACGGCTGCAATCATGTTCACTTCATCGTATTCAGTCAGGGCGATAAAGATATCACAATCCTGAACACTGGCTTGCTCAAGAATGGTAAAATCGGCCCCGTTACCAAGGATACCCATGATATCAAAGCGATTGACAATATGATTGAGGACAGCTTCGTCTTGCTCAATCAGCAAAACATCATGCTTTTCTGCAACCAAGGAGCGACAGAGGGCAGAACCAACTTTTCCCCCTCCGACAAGGATAATTTTCATANTAAAACCTACTTNTTCATNATGTAACTATCATACCTTTTTTCAAGAAAAAATGCACCTACTAGCTAATNACNAGAGNTTTTAGTAGGANATTTGCTATAAGGTAAAACTATACCCTAACCAATTGAAATAGCTATTAGCTACTTTCTAGAAAATATGGTATGATAAAGGACATACGGGGAGACAAAATGAATAATAATTTACTGGTATTACAATCAGACTTTGGTCTGGTTGATGGTGCGGTATCGGCTATGATTGGAGTGGCTTTAGAAGAATCTCCAACCTTAAAAATTCATCACTTGACGCACGATATCACGCCTTATAATATTTTTGAGGGGAGCTATCGTCTCTTTCAGACGGTAGATTACTGGCCTGAGGGAACGACATTTGTATCGGTGGTCGATCCAGGTGTCGGCTCGAAACGTAAGAGTGTGGTTGCCAAGACTGCAAAAAATCAATACATTGTCACGCCAGATAATGGGACGCTTTCTTTTATTAAGAAACACGTTGGTATTGTAGCCATTCGTGAGATTTCTGAAGTGGCCAATAGACGTCAAAATACAGAGCATTCTTATACCTTCCACGGTCGTGATGTCTATGCCTATACTGGTGCTAAACTGGCCAGTGGTCACATTTCTTTTGAGGAAGTGGGACCAGAGCTCAGTGTGGATCAGATTGTGGAGCTTCCAGTCGTAGAGACCATCGTTGAAGACCATTTGGTGAAGGGAGCTATTGATATTCTGGATGTACGTTTTGGTTCGCTTTGGACCTCTATCACGCGAGAAGAGTTTTACAAGCTGGAACCAGCATTCGGTGACCGTTTTGAAGTGACTATCTATCACGCTGATATGCTAGTCTATCAAAATCAGGTTGTTTATGGCAAATCATTTGCAGATGTGAGAATTGGGCAACCCATCCTTTACATCAACTCTCTCTATCGTTTAGGTCTGGCTATCAACCAAGGTTCCTTTGCCAAGGCTTATAATGTGGGCGTCGGTTCATCTTGGACCATTGAAATAAAGAAAATAGAATCATAAAATAGGAGAATATAGATGAAAAATCAATCAATTAAACAAGTTGTTGCTATCGGTGTTGGAGCTGCGCTCTTTGTTGTCATCGGGATGATCAGCATCCCGACACCCGTTCCAAATACAAGCATCCAGCTTCAGTATGCGGTACAGAGCCTCTTGTCTATCATTTTTGGGCCTCTAGTAGGACTACTTGTTGGTTTAATTGGGCATGCTGTTAAGGATTCTATTGCAGGCTATGGTCTTTGGTGGACCTGGATTATTGCTAGTGGTCTCTTTGGTCTAGCCGTCGGACTCTTTAGAAAATACATTCGAGTAACACAGGGTGTTTTTGAGTTGAAGGATATTGTCTTCTTTAACCTCATTCAGATTGTTGCAAATGCTCTTGTTTGGGGTGTCTTGGCACCACTTGGAGATGTTGTGATTTATCAAGAAGCGGCAGAAAAAGTATTTGCCCAAGGGATTGTTGCGGGAATTGCAAATGCTGTAACTGTAGCTATCGCAGGTACCCTTCTCTTGCTAGCTTATTCACGTACGCAGACTCGTTCAGGAAGTTTGAAAAAGGATTAACATAAGAGAAAAGGCTGGACAACCAGTCTTTTTCGATGTTTATTGATTAGTTAGGCAAGCAAGCTATGATAGGACTCTTTTTGGCGCTAAGATTTTAAGAGAAGAGTCTGCAAGAAGGGGTAGATTTATGATAAAATAGAAGTCTAATACTCTGCGAAAATCTAATTCAAACCGCGTCAGCTCTATCTGCAACCTCAAAAAAGTGTTTTGAGCAACCTACGGCTAGCTTCCTGGTTTGCTCTTTGATTTTCATTGAGTAGAAGAAGCGAATGAAGAGAGTAAGATGAAAGAAGCTATAATTGAGTGGAAGGATTTCTCTTTCCAGTATGAAACACAACAAGAACCGACCTTGCAAGGGGTGGATTTGACTATTTATAAGGGAGAGAAAGTCTTAATTGTTGGGCCATCTGGGTCAGGCAAGTCTACCTTGGGTCAGTGTTTGAATGGGATTATTCCAAATATTTACAAGGGTCAGATATCTGGAGAATTTTTGATCAAGGGGCAAGCGGCCTTTGATATGAGTATCTATGATAAATCTCATCTGGTTAGCACGGTTTTGCAGGATACAGATGGGCAGTTTATCGGCTTATCTGTGGCAGAGGACTTGGCTTTTGCTCTGGAAAATGATGTGACAGCTCTAGATGAAATGAAAAATCGTGTTCATAAATGGGCTGAAAAGCTGGACCTTATTTCTTTACTGAATCAGCGTCCTCAGGATTTGTCTGGTGGACAAAAGCAGCGAGTTAGTCTAGCTGGTGTCTTGATTGATGAAAGTCCGATTCTCTTGTTTGATGAGCCACTAGCCAATCTTGATCCCAAGTCAGGTCAGGATATTATCGAATTGATTGACCAGATTCATAAGGAAGAGGGGACGACGACTCTTATTATCGAGCACCGTTTAGAGGATGTTCTGCATCGCCCTGTCGATCGGATTGTCTTGATCAATGATGGCCGTATCCTCTTTAATGGGAGTCCTGATCAGTTATTGGCGACTGATTTGTTGACCCAAAATGGAATTCGCGAACCCCTTTATCTAACCACTTTACGTCAATTAGGTGTGGATTTAGCTAAGGAAGAACAATTAGCAAATTTGGACAACTTGTCTATCTCAAAAGGCCAGGTTCAGTTGCAGAATGAACTGGTAAAAGAAATCCCAGAATTGCAGTTACTCTTTAAATTAGAGGATCTGTCGTTTTCTTATGATGATAGACCGATTTTAAAATCCATTCATTTAGATATTAAAAAGGGTGAAAAGATTGCCATTGTCGGGAAAAATGGAGCAGGGAAATCAACCCTTGCCAAGGCCTTAAGTAGCTTTATTCAGACGGAAGGCCGCTATCTTTGGGAAGGACAGGATATCAAAGGAGATTCTGTTGCAGAGCGGGCGGAACGAGTAGGCTATGTGCTGCAAAATCCTAATCAAATGATTTCAACCAATATGATTTTTGATGAGGTGGCTCTGGGACTTCGTTTGCGAGGTGTGGAAGAGCAGGAAATTGAAACGAGAGTCTATGAAACTTTGAAAATCTGTGGTCTCTATGAATTCCGTAATTGGCCTATTTCTGCCCTGTCATTTGGTCAGAAAAAACGTGTGACTATTGCATCGATTTTGGTCTTAGGGGCTGAAATTATCCTCTTAGATGAACCGACTGCAGGTCAAGACCAGAAGAACTATACTGAAATTATGGAATTTCTTGAAGAACTGCATCAAAAAGGTCATACCATTGTCATGATTACCCATGATATGCAATTGATGCTGGATTATTCAGACCGAGCCCTTGTCATGGTGGATGGGGAACTGATTGCCGATACTGATCCAGCTAGTCTTTTGAGCAATCCTGAGCTGTTAGTAAAAGCCAACCTAAAAGAAACTTCAATCTTCAACTTGGCCAAGAAACTAGACGTGGATCCACTTGCTTTAACGGCATTTTACAAAGAAAGGAGATAAGGATGCAAGCTAAATTAATTGGTTACCAGCATAGAGATACTGTGATTCATCGCTTGTCAGGTGCTGGGAAACTCCTCTTTTTCATCCTTGTATCATTGGCTGCCATGATTAGCTATGATACCAGACTGCTTGTTCTGATTGCCATCTTTTCGGTTTTTCTCCTCTATTTGTCAGAAATCCGCTTTAAAGATGTTTCCTTTGTAGCCGTTTTTGCGACGGTATTTGCCGTTTTAAACGTCTTGATGGTCTATCTCTTTTCTCCCGAGTATGGGGTTGGACTTTACGGAGAGAGGAGTGTGATTTGGCAGGGAATCGGTGCCTACACTCTGACCAGCCAAGAACTCTTTTATCTGCTAAATCTGGCCATTAAGTACCTTTGCACTATTCCTCTGGCTATTATCTTTTTGATGACAACCCATCCTAGTCAGTTTGCTTCCAGTTTAAATCAAATCGGTGTGTCCTATAAGATTGCCTATTCTGTCAGTCTAACCTTGCGCTATATTCCAGATTTGCAGGAAGAATTCTTTACTATCAAGATGTCTCAGGAAGCGCGTGGGATGGAATTATCCAAGAAAGCTTCTCTTATGCAACGAATCAAAGGCAATTTGCGCATTATTACTCCCTTGATTTTTAGCTCGCTAGAACGCATTGATACTATCGCGACCGCCATGGAACTTCGCCGCTTTGGAAAAGAGAAAAAACGCACTTGGTATAGTTATCAGGCCTTGAAAAAAGGAGACTATCTTACCTTGCTCTTGGCAGCCTTGTTTTTAGTAGCTAGTTTGTTACTTATCTTGCAGAATCAGGGACGATTTTACAACCCTTGGAAATAGCTTGAAAAAATCAAAAAAATCAAGTCGTTTCTATTGACAATGATTCTGAAAGTGTTATACTAAGAAAGTAGTTTCGCTGATTTACTTCAAACCTGTTGTGAGGTAAGTTAACGATGCCTTAACCACGCTGTTTGCTGAGCTTGACTCCGGGCAGTGTGGCTATTTTTTTGCAATGGTGAAAGGAAGCAAGTCATGACAAATCACATTGTATTATTTGAGCCTCAAATTCCACAAAATACAGGCAATATCGCGCGTACTTGCGCTGCGACCAATTCTCCCCTCCACATCATCAAGCCAATGGGCTTTCCTATTGACGACCGCAAGATGAAGCGAGCTGGATTGGATTATTGGGATAAACTAGAGATTTATTTTTACGAGAGTTTGGAGGATTTCATGTCTCAGATGAAGGGCAAACTCTATCTGATTTCTAAATTCGCTGAGAAAGTGTATTCTGAGGTGGATTTATCGACTGACGAAGACCATTATTTTCTTTTTGGACGTGAAGACAAGGGCTTGCCGGAGGACTTTATGCGAGAACATCCTGAGAAAGCTCTCCGTATTCCTATGAATGATGAACATGTCCGCAGTCTCAATGTGTCTAATACCGTCTGCATGATTGTCTATGAGGCTCTCCGCCAGCAGAACTTTGCAGGTCTTGAGCTTGTTCATACCTATGAAGTGGATAAATTGAAATAAAAAATGAAAATGAAAATGAACAAAATGCTTGCGCTTGCAAGCGTTTTTTGTTATGATAAAAGAGTCTTCAGGGCAGGGTGTGATTCCCGACCGGCGGTAAATTTGACTAGCTATTTTAGCTTTCTCGTCGTTGTCTTGTCTCGATATGCTTTAAGTATTATCTTCGACTGCGACGCCTAGATAAATCTAAAATATCTTAACCAAATAAGTCCGCGAGCGCAAGCTGATGTGGTGAGATTCCACAACCGACAGTATAGTCTGGATGGGAGAAGACGAAAGAATAGCTTTGTCTGTTCTGATAGATTTATAGCTAAACTGTAACCGCTTGCTTTTGTTTTCTTTAATAGAGTGAGAGGGAACTTTTGGGATATAAAAAGTGAGAATAGATAGAGGGATCCTTTCTAACTTCTTCTGATTTTATAGAAAATTGGAGGAACCTGTTATGACAAACACACGTCGACTTTCGACCATTGCGATTTTATCAGCCATCTCATTTGTGCTGATGTACTTTGACTTTCCGCTTTTGCCAGCGGCGTCCTTCCTCAAGATCGAATTTAGTATCTTGCCAGTCCTTGTGGGTCTGGTGGTCATGGATTTGCCTGCTGCTCTAGGAATTCTCTTGCTTCGCTCACTCTTGAAGTTGCTTCTTAACAGCCAGGGAGTGAATACTTACATTGGTTTGCCAATGAATATCGTAGCTTTGGGAGTTTTTGTCATCGTCTTTGCTTTGATTTGGAAAAAGGAACGGACAACCCTTCGTTTCCTACTAGGCTCTCTAGCTGGGACTATTGGTTTAACCGTGGCTATGTTGGTTCTCAACTATGTTTATGCTGTTCCTTTGTACGCTAAGTTTGCTAACTTTGATATTGGAAAAATTTTGGGACTTTCCAACTACCTAATGACTATGGTGTTGCCTTTTAACTTGATTGAGGGTGTAATCTTTTCCGTTTCATTCTGGTTGTTGTATGTTCTCTTGAAACCAACCTTAAAACATTATGAGAGATAAACAAACATTTTTAATGAAGGGCAGTTTTGCCCTTTTACTTTTCGTTATTCTTGGCTATATGGTCAAATTTTACCCTGAAACGCTGGTCGGTTTTGACCAACCGATACAGACTGCCGTTCGAGGAGACTTGCCAGATTACTTGACTATTCTTTTCAGGGCCATCACACGCTTGATTGATATCCCAGTGATTATCACTTGGGTTGTCATTACAGCTTTTATCTTTTATCGTAAGCGATGGAAGATTGAAAGTTTCTTCATGCTGGGAAATCTAGCTTTGGCAGGTCTTTTAATTGTGACCTTTAAAAATGTCTACCAGCGCCCACGACCAGCTATCTTACACTTGGTTGAGGAGAAGGGATTTTCCTTTCCAAGCGGCCATTCTCTGGCTGTAACCTTGATGGTCGGATCTCTGATTGTCATTCTCAGTCAACGGATGAAAGATCCAGTCTGGAGAAAAATCGTGCAAATCGTCCTTGGCCTCTACCTAGTCAGTGTACTGGTATCAAGGGTCTATCTGGGAGTTCACTATCCATCAGATGTTCTTGCCAGTCTCTGTGTGGGCTTGGGAGTCCTGTTTATCGAGTTTCCCTTCTATGACAAACTCTGCTTCCAATGGCGATTTAAAGGCAAGCAGAAGTGAGTATCAAATTCCTTTGAGGAGAAAGAAATGAAAGTCAATATAGCAGATCTTCATCCGACTCAACTATACCTATCAGAAAAGAAGTTGCAAGATATTCAGATGATTTATCAGTCGGTAGAACTAAACAATGTCGATCCAATCAGTATTCTTGCATTTGGAAATTGCTTGTTGATTACAGATGGGCATCACAGGGTTTATCAGGCTTTATTGGCAGGTTGGGATACGATTTCTGCTGAGTGGGATAGAGATGGTGGCGATGAACTATATCACCTCTATGCGCAAGCTTGTGAGGAAAGAAAGATTTACTCTGTTCTGGATTTAAAAAATCATATCTTAGCTCAAGATGAGTATGAAGCAAAATGGTATAACTGGTGTGATGGTTTTAATCAAGCAGCAACTCTCTTATTGAAAAGGAAAGCTGATGAAACAGATTTTACAAATAGATAATTCACTACGTCTCGTTCCTTATTGTAAGGTCAATCATTGTGAGGAAGCTTTTGCTTGGTATCAGGATGTGAACTTAGTTTACCTCGTAGATGGGGTGAAGAGACCCTACAGTCCAGCGACCTTGGAAGCCATGTATTCCTATTTGGATCAGCATGGGGAGCTTTTTTGGATTGAAGTCAAGGAGAAGGGAAAATGGTTTCCAATTGGGGATGTTACACTATCTCAGGATAATCTTCCCATTGTGATTGGGAATCCCGCTTACCAACATCGAGGACTTGGAAAAAAGATTCTAAGTACTTTGATTGAATTGGCTCGAGTAAAGGGATGGAAAGAATTGAGAGTCAAGGAAATCTACACCTATAATCATGCTTCTAGGAGGTGTTTCAAGTCGCTTGGATTTGTGGAAAATAGGGCAACAGAAAAAGGGGCGAGATTTGTATTGAAATTAGTCTAATCTAACATAAAAAAATTTCGACAAGTACTTGACAAATAGATTGAAATATCTTAAAATGAAAATGGTTACAGAGTTATTAATTATTTAAGCTTCATGTCACCATTAAAAATTGAAATAAAAGGATGTTATCACTAATACAAGTGAGCAGGAACCTATTTAATCACATCGGAAGAAGTTTCTTGATGTTTTTAAGTAGGTTCC